>JAGHUB010000083.1 GCA_018065025.1 Candidatus Equihabitans merdae | reverse complement strand
CGCTTATGTCATCAGTGCCGATATTCCAAGCGGCATCTGTGCAGATGACGGTCAGGTGTTGGGCACATCTGTAGAAGCAGATGAAACCGTAACCATGCAGGCTTTGAAGCGTGGACACCTGCTTTATCCCGGAGCCTCTTATGCCGGTCAGGTCACTGTAGCTGATATTGGTATTCAGCCCATTGGGGAGTTGATTTCAGCTTATTCTATGGAAGAGAGTGATCTGGACCTGATTCCAAAGAGAAGAGATCGGTCCAATAAGGGTTCCTACGGTAAGCTTTTGGTGGTTGCCGGTTCTTTGAATATGTCAGGTGCTTCCTATCTGTCAGCTGCTGCTGCCATGAAGATGGGCTGCGGTATGGTGAAGATCCTCACTGTAGAAGAGAATAGAGAGATCCTGCAGAGAATGCTGCCGGAAGCCATGTTGGATACTTATCAAGATGTAGATACTGCAGTAGAGGGGCTCAGAAAGAACCTGAAATGGGCTGATGCCGTGGTCATGGGACCGGGCTTAGGCCAGTCAGAAGAAGCCCATGCCCTGGTAACAACTATGCTAAAGGAGGGTAATCTGCCTCTTGTTCTGGATGCAGACGGATTAAATTGTCTGGATGGGGACCTGGGTCTTTTGAAGGCATTTGACCAGCCTTGTCTGATCACACCTCATCCCGGGGAAATGTCTCGCCTGAGTGGTAAGTCAATCAGGGAAATATTGTCTCAGATGATCAAGACGGCGACAGAGATTTCAGCCGAAACAGGTGTCTATTGTCTCTTAAAGGATGCCGGTACTGTCAATGCCTGTCCGGAGGGTCTTGTCTTTATTAATGAATCAGGCAATCACGGTATGGCAACTGCCGGTTCAGGTGATGTTTTAAGCGGTATAGCCGGCGGACTTATGTGCAGGGGTGTGGAAGCATCATACATAGGTGCTTTGGCTGCCTATATTCACGGTATGGCCGGAGATCGGGCAGCCGCAAGAATAGGATGTGACGGTATGATGGCCTCGGATATGCTGGCTGAGATTGCCGCCATCCTGAAAGAATACTTTAGTTAACAAGGTGGATAGAAGAATGAGTATGCATAGTCGTTTATGCGCTTATATAGATTTAGATGCCATTCGCTATAATTTTGATCAGATGCATGATCATATAGCTGATGGAACCATGATGGCAGCGGTTATCAAGGCCGATGGTTATGGTCATGGCGCCGTGCCCATTGCCAGAATGCTGGAGAAGAAGAATTATATCTGGGGATATGCCGTAGCCGCTGTAGAAGAAGCGGTAGAGCTTAGAGAAGCCGGTCTTCGTAAGCCTATTATGCTGCTTGGTTATACATTTCCCGAGGATTATGCCACGGTTATTGCCCATGATGTGATGCCTTGTATCTTTACTATGGAGATGGCTAGGGCTTATTCTGACCAGGCTGTCCTGCTTAAAAGGGAAGTAAGGGTTCATATCAAGATCGATTCCGGTATGAACCGTATCGGCTTCAAGCCCACAGAACGATCATTGGCTGAGATTCTTAACATCAGTGAATTGCCCAATCTTAAGATTGAAGGCGTTTTTACACATTTCGCCAGAGCTGATGAAGTGTCAGATGAAGCAACTGACAAACAGTTTGAAACATTTAGCGCTTTTGTGGACAAGATCAAGGCATGTGGTGTGGAGATTCCCATTGTTCACGCTAGCAATAGTGCTGCCATTATTAAATATCCTAAGGGCAATCTTGATATGGTACGTGCAGGCATTTCTCTTTATGGCCTGTCACCTTCTGAGGAAGTGCCTCATACGGAGCTTGACCTTAAGAGTGCCATGTCTATCGTATCTCATGTTTCTCATGTTAAGACCCTGGAAGCAGGAGAGGCCATCAGTTACGGCGGTACCTATGTAACAGATCAAAGAAGAGTTATTGCCACTATTCCGGCCGGTTATGCCGATGGTTATCCACGATCTCTTTCTAATAAAGGCTATGTGCTGATTCATGGTCAGAAAGCTCCTGTTACCGGCAGGGTCTGCATGGACCAATTTATGGTAGATGTCACCGCTATCGAAGGGGTCAAAACCGGCGACGAAGCTGTTTTGCTGGGACGTCAGGGCGACCAGATCATTACAGCTGAGATGCTGGGAGATCTGTCAGGCCGCTTCAATTATGAACTGGTTTGTGACATCAACAAAAGAGTTCCTCGTGTCTATCATCTGACCGGGGATAACGATTGAAAACGTAGAATAGATTTGATATTATGAAGTGTATGCATAATTATTCAGATTGAATTTAATTAATAAAGCACTTGGTCAATAAGACCGTTGAAGGGAGAAGTTATGTCAGGACATTCAAAGTTTGCAAACATCAAGCACAAAAAAGAAAAGAACGATGCCGCTAAGGGTAAGATCTTTACTATCATTGGCCGTGAAATCGCCGTTGCTGTTAAGGAAGGCGGCCCGGATCCGGCTAATAACTATAAACTTGCTACTGTTATCGCTAAGGCTAAAGCTAACAACATGCCCAATGATACGATCGAACGTGGTATCAAGAAAGCTGCCGGCGATCAGAGCGGTGCTAACTACGAATATCTGACCTATGAAGGTTATGGTCCCAGTGGTACAGCTATCATCGTCAATGCACTGACAGATAACAAGAATCGTACAGCTGCTGATGTTCGTGCTGCATTTACAAAGGGCGGCGGCAGCATCGGTACAACCGGCTGCGTATCTTTCATGTTTGATAAGAAGGGTCAGATCATCATCGACAAAGAAGAATGCGATATGGATGCTGACGATCTGATGATGACTGTTCTGGATTGCGGCGCTGAAGACTTCGTTGAAGAAGAAGACAGCTACGAAGTTCTGACAGATCCGGATAGCTTTGATGAAGTTAAGAAAGCTATCGAAGAAGCCGGCATCAAGATCGTTGAAGGGGAAGTAACTATGATCCCCCAGACCTATGTTACTCTGACAGACGAAACAGATATCAAGAATATCAACAAGATTCTGGATATGCTGGATGAAAGTGATGACGTCCAGTATGTATACCACAACTGGGAAGAGGCTGAATAATACATGAGCCAAAAGGCTAAAAAAGCAACTCCAAAACCAAAGACTAGTGCTGCTAAGAAGACCGGCAGTCGTTCATCTTCCGGAAAAGCTTCCGCAAGTAAGAAGACCAGGAGCAATTCTTCAAGCACAAGCCCTGCAAAGAGAAGTTCTGTGAAGAGAAGTTCCACATCTTCATCAAGATGTCGACAGAC
>JAGHUB010000224.1 GCA_018065025.1 Candidatus Equihabitans merdae | reverse complement strand
CCGGACATGGAATAATCAGATGGCATAGCGGTTTTGCCGCGAGAATCGCAACTGATAGTGATCTCCTGATCAAAAGTGGGCCGTTCTTTTCTATTCCAGCGAGCTCGTCCATTCTTTTCGGTCTGGGTATGAGGATCCAGATATTTAAACTCCACCCAGTAAAGAGATGAACCCGGTGCATAACCGGTAACGTTGGCTTTCACTCTGGGCTGCTTTCTCCAATACAGCCTCTGCTGCACAGAAGCGATAGTCAATACTAATACAATTGCCCAGATCATAATCAAAAAGGTAATATTTCCTGACATCAAAGCCTCCTGTCTATCATTTTGTCAAAAGCGACACATATGTATCATATGTCCCAACCAGGTATAACTGTCGATATTATACCCACCCACCTATTGCTGCGCAACTGAATTACCTGCTCATAAGGGTAAAGACGATTCACCAAACCGTTTAGTCTTTCATGATTACGATCAGCTTATCCTCAGCCTTCAAAGTGACTTCTTTAGACAGCTCAGGATTGATGTAGGTCTTCTCACGGCCTTCTTCCTTCGTTATATAACCCAGAAGGATGCCGTCTTCGTGGATAGCTGCCCGACGAAGTTCTGCCACTGTCTTCTCAACACCTACACAGTTTTCAAGGATGCCTGCTTCTTTAAGCAGGAATTCACTGCCTTCATTGGACAGCAGTTCGTGGAAGGTATCATAAAGCATAGGCTCCAAAGCTACCTGAGCAAGTACCATTGAGGACATGTTTGTAGAAACGATGAAGTCAATGGATTCACTGCCTGTCACCAGCACTCTGTTGTCATCACGCCGCATCTCGGATGTAATGGAGAATGTTTGGTCATGGCGGATGCGAAGCTCTCGCAGGTTCATGATCAACATCATGTTTCTGATGTCAGAAGTCTCTTCGTCATAACTATAGTCACTAAGCACGATGACATGATCAATATCTTCAACCAGCTCTGCCAGTTTATCAAAATCCATCACATCTTCATTCACCAGTGTGTAGCGAATATCCCCTCGAATCTTCTTACACATGGCAGCTTTCTCTTCCTGGTGTCTGTTGCCCGCCATCACCACTTCTTTTACCTGAAGGGGCAACTCATTGACGATAAGACCAAGCTTTGAATTAGAGCCGATGATGAGGACTTCCTCATCTTTTGCAGATGCTGCCAAAGGAGCTGTTATCCGGTCATC
>JAGHUB010000109.1 GCA_018065025.1 Candidatus Equihabitans merdae | reverse complement strand
CTGGCCCTTTTCCAAAGTCTTGCTGATTTCTTCCTTAAGTGAAGCATAATCATCCAGATTCTTAAGGGCTTCGAAGGGCATATTTTCGTCATACAACCAAGTATCAAACATGTTGAGACCAAAGATCAGACCCTTGGGATAGACGGAATAATCCCCTTCACGATAAGAGAATTCCTGATAATTGATTCCGGCCAGAAGAGCTTTCTTGTCGATACCCTTCTTCACCTGAGCTCTCAGGACCTTCTTAATGGTCTTTACAAATTCATCGGCCTGGGCATGATCGGCACCCTTAGCGGTAATAGTATAGAAGGGCTGCAGAATGCCATCGTTAAAGCCACCTGAAACTTCTTTGGCCAAACCTGATTTGATCAAAGCTTCCTTGACAGGAGCACCCGGTGAAGAAAACAGAGCGTAGTCAATGGCTTCGATGGCCAGCAGACGCTTGTTATCAAAAGGATCCCCTACCAGAGCTGCATAAGACAGATAGGTCTGCTGTTCGCTGCTGTCTGAATCATCTGAAATCGGATAATGATCTTCTACCTTCTTCAAAGCTTTGAAGGGCTCCTGAAGATGTAATTCTGAATCGATGGCCAGATAGTCATAATGAGACAGATACTCTTTATCCATGTAATTAAGCATGGCTGCCATATCCATATCCCCATACAGATAGATATAGCTGTTAGAGGGATGATAATAGCGGCGATGGAAATCCAGGAACTGTTCGTAAGTAAGATCCGGAATATGCTTAGGATCACCACCGGACTCGACACCATAGGCGGTATCCGGGAACAGGGCGTTCATGGTGACACGATCCAAGACATCTTCCGGTGAGGAAAAGACACCCTTCATCTCGTTATAGACAACGCCGTTGTAGGTCAGCTTGTCACTTTCTTTCTCCAGATGATAATGCCAGCCTTCCTGCTTGAAGATATTCTCTTCTTTGTAAATGTTGGGATGGAAAACGGCATCCAGATAAACATCCACCAGATTCTTGAAATCCTTAAGGTTTGTGGATGCAACCGGATAAACCGTCTTATCCGGATAAGTCATGGCATTTAAAAATGTATTCAATGAACCTTTAGCAAGTTCCACAAAAGGATCTTTTAAAGGATATTTGTCTGAACCACAAAGAACGGTATGCTCAATGATATGAGCCACGCCGGTTGAATCTTCAGGGGGTGTTCTGAAGCCAATATTGAAAACTTTGTTACTGTCGTCACAGGGAATCAAGGCCACCCTTGCCCCTGTTTTTTTATGTTTAAAAAGAAAACCTTCTGCACGAATATCCGAAAGATCTTCTGCTTTGATCAATTCATAGGCTGAAAGCTTTAAAAGAGCCTCACGTTGTTTCTGATTCATGTTATCTCCTTTAG
>JAGHUB010000289.1 GCA_018065025.1 Candidatus Equihabitans merdae | reverse complement strand
TGCCTGATTCATATGCTATTGGGAGCAGCTTCTAAAGTCTCTTCAGGAATCTGTCGGAATCGCAGATAGAGATAGATGTTGATGGGGATGGATGTAATGATCCAGGAAATGGGGTAGATGATATAGAGACTATTCAGGGTGTGGACCTTCTCAAAGACCAGGAAGATCCAGGCCAGTCGGAAGACAACAGTCCCCAGGAAAGTGAAGATGGTGGGCATGAGAGGTTTGTTGAGACCTCGGGCTGCGGCAGAACCATTATCCATGAAGACAGACAAAAAGCCAGACAGACCCAGCACCATAAGACGGGGATAACCGGCCACGAAAACTTCGGGATCACTGGTGAAGATACTCAGGAAGCTCTCACGGAAAATATTGGCACCGATGATAAAAGAGGCACCGAAGAGGATGGCGTAGCAGCAGGTGATCACATAGGTCTTGATGACGCGGGAGCGCTTGCGGGCACCCAGATTCTGGGCAATGAAACTGGAACAGGCTGTATAAAAACCTGTCATCAGTGTGTACATGATATTATCACCATTGCCGGCAGCGGCATTTCCCTCAACGATAATGTGGGAAAATGAATTGACCGACCGCTGGACGAACAGATTGGCAAATGAAAACAGACAATGCTGGAAAGCACCGGGTAATCCTACAGCCAGGATACGCCCGGCCATTTTTTTATCAAAATGAAGTTCTCTCAGTCTGAGAGCATGGTTGCCCTTTTCTCTAAGCAGGGCACCAATTACCAGAATGGCAGAGAGATACTGAGAGATGGCACTGGCCAGACCGACGCCGGCAGCTGCCATATGGAGAACGATAACAAATACAAGGTTGAGAAGAACGTTGATAATGCCTGAGATAGACAGGTATTTCAACGGTTTTTTTGTTTCACCCACGGCGGAGAAAATAGCGTTACCGAAGTTGAAAAGGGCCAGAGCCGGCGTGCCGGCCAGATAGATACGCATGTAAAGAACGGCTTCGTCGATCAGTTCTGGTTTTGTGTTAAGTGCAGCCAGAACGGGACGGGTGGCAGCCTGGCCTATGGCCAGCACCAGAAAGCCTGCCACCAGGCTTATGAGAAATGCTGTATGGATGCAGGCATGTTCTTTTTCTTTCTCATCGGCACCGATAAACAAGGCGGTAACGGCATTAATGCCACCGGCCAAACCGATGGGGAAGCAGGTGATCATATAGAGCAGTGTAGAGGTAGAACCAACAGCGCCAAGGGAGATGGGTCCGGAAAATTTTCCCACGATAGCAACGTCTGCTGTGTTAAAAAACATTTCCAGCAGATGTGTCAACATAAGCGGTATAGAGAAAGTCATAATCTGCTTCCACAGATTACCGTAGCGCATTTCCATTGGTGTTACCTCAAAGCACGTAGTGGAATCCACTATAGGAGCCCTTTTTGAAAA
>JAGHUB010000009.1 GCA_018065025.1 Candidatus Equihabitans merdae | reverse complement strand
TTATATCAC
The DNA here is from genome assembly GCA_018065025.1 of Candidatus Equihabitans merdae. GTDB lineage: Bacteria > Bacillota > Clostridia > Lachnospirales > Lachnospiraceae > Chordicoccus > Chordicoccus merdae. The sequence goes on along the minus strand of JAGHUB010000009.1, from coordinate 6,160 downwards.
TATAATATGAAAGCATTTCATCTGCCACATTATTAGATTTGTAATAAAAATTGGGCATTTGTAATAAAAAAGAAATATTTACCTGTTTATATCTTGTAAATCAGACGTGTTAGTCGTATTATATACCTTGTGTGAGTGTTATTATTTTTATATGTAAGTACATGTAGTTTTATATGTTTAAGGGGTGTATATGAAGAATAAATTATTTGCACTTATTCTTACAGCAGCCATGCTGGTTCAGATGACTGCTATGCCTGCTTTGGCTGATGAGAATGATCTCAATGCCCAGGCTCAGGCATTATCCGAATCCCTGAATCAGAATCCTCAGGAGATCACGGATATCATTAGTACTGTTGGTACATCGATTACTTATGGTAATCAGGAGTATCTTGTTACCACAGAGACAACTGTCGAACTGACAGCAATCACATCACCGGATGTTAATGTGGAGATTCCTGCTACTGTTTCCAACATCTATGGTGATTCTTATGATGTGACTGCTATTGCCGACTATGCTCTTTCAGGCTGTGCCGGTGTCTTCAGTCTCGCTATTCCTGCCTCTGTGAAGCAGATCAGCTTCGTTGGTGCTAGTCTTCCTTCATTGACAGCTATCGATCTGTCAGGTAATGAAAATTACTATGTCAGTGACGGTGTTGTTTATGAAAGAGGCGCTGAAGGCGACAATGCCGTATTTACTATGAATGGTGCTTCTGCCGTTGAAGAAGAGCTTAATAAGGCCGGCATCACAGAAGATGGTCTTTATTACTTCGAATTAAGAGGTAATGGTGGTCAGAGATATGCGCTGGATGTAGCCAATGGCACAGGTGCTACAGTGGATGATGCTAACGTGGATATCTATCCGCTTGGATCAGAACCTACTGAATCACAGCTTTTCTATGTCACTCTTACCGAAGACAACACAGTTAAGATTCAGCCTTACCTGTCAAAGGCTTTCTCTCTGGATTGTCAGATGAGAGCTTTGTCTGTTTTCACTAATGTTCGTCTGATGAAGGATGAAGAGAACGCTTCAAACCAGGAGTTCATCGTTCGTCAGAGTGACAGCAGCACTCAGCATGTCGTTATTATGCCCGCAAACGGTGAAAATGCATTGACTGTTGATTCTATTAGTCCGGCTGCTAACGTTTTCCTTGATGTTTATGAAGGTTTCTCAACTCAGGAATGGAAGCCTGTAAAGGTTACTGCCGGTCCGACTAAGCCCGATGCAGCTTATATTGCCGATGGTTGGTACAACATCAACCTCAAAGCAAATTCCAGCTTGTATCTGGCAATTGAAGGGACAACAACAGCTGACAATGCCAACCTGGCTCTTGGTACTCATGCCGCCACAGACAACTCTACCTACTTCTATGTCAGCAAGGTAAGAGAAGGTGTCTACACATTTACTCCCTGGGATGCCAGAAGCATGCGTATCGACTCTGTAGCCGGTTACTATGAACCGGGTACAAACCTTAAACAGCACACTGCTAACAATACAGCTGCTCAGGAATTTGAAGTCCTGAAGACTGGCACAAGCGGTTATTATCAGATTAAATCAACTCAGGCTCAGACTTGCATCTCAGTTCCCGGATCTGCATCAACCGGTGCTAACGTTGAACTGGGCAGATGGACTAACAGCAATAATCAGATGTGGAAGTTCGATACTTCCGATCGTTATCTGTTCGATACCAACCTTGCTGCAGGTTACTACACTATCCACACAGGTGTTGGTACAGCTAACAGCTCCGATACATCTACTAATGTTATGAGTATCGTAGGCGATGAAGCTGAGAAACTGAAAAACAGCCTTAACATTGAACTGGCTCCCTATAGTTCAGCCGGTGACCTTCAGCAGCTGTTCATCGAACCTCTGGGCAACAGCCAGTATCTGATTTATTCTGCATTGGCCTACAGAGGTCTTAACGTAGCAAGCAATAGCTCAGAGCCGGGTGCAAACGTTCTCCTCTGGGATGTTTCTAAGCGTTCTAACGATATCTGGACCATTAAACAGGATAAAGATGGCTACTACAGAATTTTCACACAGAATGTGATGAAAGACGGCGGTGCTCTGTGTCTGGATGTAGCAGGCGGTAAGAATACTACCGGTACTAACGTTCAGACTAATTCAGAAGATTACACAACTAAGCGTAATCTCTGGGTTATCACCGGTGCTACTATGGGCAATGTCACAGCTGGTTACATTGATCTCTCATCCGCTTTCAAGCCGGATAGAAGTCTCTGCATGGATGTTCCCGGTGGTTCATCTGATGCCGGTAAACAGCTGGCAACTTATACACGTAACGACGGTGCTAACCAGAAGTGGGATATGAAGCTTGTATCCGGTGGTTACACTCTGACAAACTATGCTTCAGGTAAGTATCTGAGCGTCTCCGGTGATAAGGTCGTTCAGTCTTCATCTGCTTACACATGGAAGCTTGTTCCAAACAACGATGGTACTTTCTTCCTGCAGGCAGCTGATGGCCGTAAGGTCTATGCTGCATCAGGTAATAGCAATGTTCCGCTGACATTGTCAACTTCTGTAGATACAGGTGCAAGATGGTACATCACTAAGTCCAGATATGCCAATGGCTGGCAGGTTGTAAACGGCGAAACCTATTATTATGAAAATGGTGAACCGGTTAAGAATGCATGGCGTGGTAATGCCTATCTGGCCTGGAATGGTACCTTATATAATGGCTGGAAGATCTGCCCGTCCGATCAGCCCGGTGGTGTAGCTAAGAAGGGCATGCGTTATTACTTCGACGGTAGAAACGGTGTTCTGACAGATGCTCGTGAAGCTATCTGGAATTCACCCTCTGTCTGGCCGCACATCACAAGACCTAGTGCTATTAAGATCAACAGACCGCCTGCAGGTACAAATGTTGAAACACGTACTGTAACTATTCCGGATATGGATATGCTGCTCTACATCGATATCCAGAACTGCACCGTTCAGGTATTCGGTAGATGGCCTGGTGACGCAGCTTATTGCGTACCGATTTATGGCTTCAAGATTTCTCCTGGTCAGCCCGGTTATGAGACTGAGACAGGTGCTTCCCTGCTTCAGGATCAGCAGAACTGGTACAAACTTGGTTCACCCGCATGGGGCGGTTTTTGTTGGGGTCAGTATGTATCCCTGGTTCACACCAAGGACGGTGAATTCATTCACTCCGTAGCTTGCAACAACAAGAACACAGAGAACCTGGATGCTTCTACTTACAACACACTGGGTACACCGCAGTCCCATGGTTGTATGAGAGCTGCCGTAAGAAATGCTTACTGGGTATATGCATTCTGTCGTTGGGGTGTTAAACCCAATGGTGAACCCTACACCAGAACCCAGTCCGCAAGAGGATGGCCCACATGGTGCAAGATTGCTCCTCAGCCCAGAATGACAGGCGCATTGCCTATCGACCCGACTGACGTAATGTATACCGACTATTATGAATACTATAATTCAGCCAAGGAAAACAGTTACTGGGGACCGATCTTCTGGAGTTAAATAATGAATCAGGACGGACGGGGAAACCTGTCCGTCCTTTTTACGCATATGGCAAGGTTGAGAAAAAACATTTTCAGTTGATGAATAATTGCCGTGCGTCATGAGATTGTGTGGGAGAAAATATTAATATGCGATTAGTGATTCAACGGGTGCTGGAAGCATCTGTTACAGTTGATGGCCAGCTGATCAATGAGATTGGTAAGGGCTATATGGTATTGGTAGGTATCGGTGCCGATGATACTAAAGAAGAGGCATTAAGATATCTGACCAAGATGAGCAAACTGCGCATTTTTGAGGATGAGAACGGCAAGACTAATTTATCCTTAAATGATGTGGGCGGAGAGGTCCTGATGATCTCCCAGTTCACTTTATATGCAGACTGCCGCAAGGGCAATCGTCCCAGTTTTGTATATGCCGGCAAGCCGGATATGGCAGAAGAACTCTATGATTGGATGCTGGTGGAGGCCCGCAAGCTGATGCCGGTAGTCAAAGGCGGCGTATTTGGCGGCGACATGAAGGTATCTCTCATTAATGATGGTCCCTTTACTATCGTTCTGGATGAGAATACATTACCCGGATGAGGGGATTTTTCGTGTATATCTTCACGAACAAATCCTTTGGAATGTGGGCTATGCCTTGTAGAAAAAATGGCAGAATGCTAATATTATAGAAGTTTACATAAAACAAAATACTCTGAAGCTGTTTTAATAGAATAAACACTGAGAACAATAGGAAAGAACAAAGTAAATCATGGTAAAGAGAACGAAGAAACGTCCTGTTTTTGTTGTTGGTCACAAGGATCCCGACACAGACTCTATCTGTGCCGCTATTGCTTATGCTGATATTAAGAATCGTACTGATGAAGGTCTCTTCAAGGCTTGTCGAGCCGGTCAGTTAAGTGATGAAACCAAGTTTGTATTGGATTATTTCAATATGCCCAGGCCGGACTATCTGATCAATGTCGGCTTACAGGTCCGTGATATGCAGATTCGTGAGACTCCCGGTGTGGAGGCCAAGATTTCTGTTAAGGAAGCCTGGAAGAAGATGGACGAGACCAGCTCCAGAACATTACCTATTACCGATGCTGAGGATCATCTGAAGGGTCTGATCACCGTTGGTGATATCGCTGAGCATTATATGAATGCCCATACCAAGACCATGTTGGCAGAATCTCGTACTTCTTTTAAATCCATCGCAGATACCCTGGATGGTCGTATTGTGGTTGGCAACGAGCACGCCTATATGACTAAAGGTAAGGTACTGATTGGTGCCGCTCTGCCGGAACAGCTGAAAGAAGCTATGGATCCGGATGATCTGATCCTTCTGAGCAACCGTGAAGACGCCCAGCTTATGGCCATTGCCAGTGGTGCCAGCTGTCTGGTTCTGTGTATGGATGCCCAGCCCTCTGAGGCTGTTATGAAGCAGGCTGAAGAGCAGGAGTGTGTCATTATCACCACACCGCTGGATACTTATGTGGCAGCTCGTCTTATCGACCAGAGTATTCCCATCGGTCATCTGATGTGCAAGGACAATCTTCTGTGCTTCCATACCGATGATTACATTGTCGATATCAAGGAAACCATGGGTCGTGTTCGTCACCGTGACTTCCCGGTTCTGACAAAGAATGATCATTACTTCGGTACCGTTTCACGTCGAAATTTGATCAATGCTCAGAAGAAAAAAGTTATTCTGGTAGACCATTCTGAGGTATCTCAGGCTGTTGATAACATTGAAGAAGCTGAGATTCTGGAGATCGTGGATCATCATCGTATCGGCTCTGTGGAGACCATGCAGCCCATTTATTTCCGTGGGGAACCTGTAGGCTGCACTGCAACTATTTTGCTTCAAATCTATCACGAGAAGCATCTGACCATCCAGCCCACTATCGCTGGTCTTCTTTGTGCCGCTATCCTGTCTGATACACTGATGTTTAAATCACCTACATGCACAGCCAAGGATAAGGCAGCTGCTGAAGAATTGGCTGAGATTGCAGGTATCGATATCGAGGAATTTGGCGCCAGCATGTTTGAAGCAGGCTCCAATCTGAAAGGCAAGACACCGGCAGAAATCTTCTATCAGGACTATAAGACATTTGTCTTTGGTGAAGTTGAATTCGGTGTTGGTCAGAGCGTCGTTATGTCTGACCGCAGCCTTGAGAAGGTCAAGGATACTCTGCTGCCTTACATGGAAGAGAAAGATATCCACAACAATATGATCTTCTTCATGCTCACCAATATGAGTACAGAAACTACCTACCTCCTTTATAAAGGTGAGGGTGCAGCTAAGCTCATCGAAGAGGCTCTTCATGCAGAAGCTCATGACGGTTATGCTGTGCTTAGGAATTTCGTATCACGTAAGAAGCAGCTGATTCCCGCCTTCATGGAGACACTGCAGAGCGGCGATTATACCAGATAATAAGGGCATTTTCTGGATGGAAATGTGCTCAACGGGTGTGTCTTGAGACTGCCGGCAATGAAGATGAATGATTGATTCCTGTTCAGCGTATATTGAAAATGCTGATGATAATACCGGATGATTGATCAATAAATGGAAGTGAAATATGGCTAAGATTGAATGGAAGCCGGGGAATATGCTTTATCCCCTGCCGGCTGTCCTTGTGACCAGCCGAAATGCTGAAGGCAAAGATGATGTCATGACAGC
>JAGHUB010000139.1 GCA_018065025.1 Candidatus Equihabitans merdae | reverse complement strand
GTGCAGAAGCTATCTGTGTTAAAGATGGCCTGATTCAGTATGTAGGCAGCGCAGATATCGCTCGCAGCATGTGCGATGAAAAGACAGAAATCATTGATTTTGGAAATAATTCAATCTATCCCGGCTTCATGGAAGCTCACTGCCATCCTATGGGTGCCGGCAAGATGCTGGATCGAGATGCTATTGCCGATGTTTCTGCCGGTGAAAATCTGGAAGAATATGTGGAAATCATGAAAGCTTTCGTGGAAGCACATCCCGGTCGTGCCAGATATGTAGGTACCGGCTTCAAAGAACGTGAAGTCCAGCCCAATGCAGCTATGCTGGATGCTCTGGGTGTGGATGCTGCTATCATGATCATGTCAGTAGACGGTCATTCTGCCTGGCTCAATACCAAAGCTTTGGAAGCCTATAATATTGGTCAGAATGCTATCGATGAATGGGGAACCGACCAGGTTCGTGTGGATGCAGAAGGCAAGCCCACCGGTTATGTTTCTGAAGGTCCTGTTTTCTATATCCGTGCTGTTACACCGCCGGATCCGGAGATGGCTGCCAAGGCTTTGCTGAAGTCTCAGGAGTTCTTCTTCAGCAAGGGTTATACTGCTATCTATGATGCCGGTCTGGAACTGGTTGAGAAAACTGCTCTGGAATCCTACGATATTCTGACAAAAAGCGGTGATCTCAAGCTGCGTACCTATGTAGGCAGTCTCATTGATGAAAACTGTGAAGACATTCCGGCTGCAGTAGAAAATATCGCTGCGATGCAGAAAGAGCATAATTCCGAATATTTCAAGATCATTGGTGTCAAGTCTTTCACCGATGGTGTTATCGAAGCCCATACAGGTCTTCTGATGGAAGATTATGATGACAGCCCCGGCTACAAGGGCGTAGCCAGAATGCATGAACATGACAAATTGGTTCAGCTCTACACCAAGGCTGCCGAATGTGGTATGAACGTCCATGTCCACACCGTTGGTGATGGTGCCATCCATGTTAACCTGGATGCTATTGAAGAAGTTGCTGCCAAAACAGGTCTGATGAATCAGAGAAATGTTCTGGCCCATCTTCAGTTGGTCAAGAAAGAAGATATTAAGCGCTTTGCTGATCTGAACGTTATGGCTGCTGTTGCACCGCTGTGGGCTCCTAAGAATGTGGATTATTTCCGTCAGGAAGTGGAATATGTAGGCTCTGAACGTGCTGAAGGCGCTTATCCTATCAAATCCTTCTTCGAAGCAGGAGCTAACGTCGTTTATCATACAGACTTCCCGGTATCTCCTCTGATTGGTGTTGCCAATGCCGTTTACACCGGTGAGAAGCGTAAATACCCGGCTGACCCGGATACTTTGGTACGTGCTTCCGACGAATTCGTATCCCGTTATCAGTCACTGTGTGCTATGACTAAGAACGTCGCTTATATGTGGCATGAAGAAGATCGTCTGGGCACCTTGGAAAATGGCAAGGTGGCCAATATGTCTGTCTTCGATAAAGACTTCCTTCTGGATGATATCGAAGAAGTAGGCAAAGCAGAAGTAGTCTGCACCATCGTTGACGGCGATATCGTCTACAAAGCATAATATATGAGTGTTTTATCATATTTTGCTAAAGACGCTATAGGTTATGAATCATTGGACAGAAGAGCCAAGATATTGGCTCTTCTGATGATTTTTGCCATTGGCGGCATTTTTGGATTCATTTACGAAGAAATCTTTTATTATATTGATCTGGGATATCTGGTAAAAAGAGGGACTACCTTTGGTCCCTGGATTCCCATCTATGGTTTTGGGGCATTGTTGATCCATACAGCAGCTTATGATCTGCGGAAGAGACCATTTGTTGTCTTTCTGGCATCAGCCGCAGGTTGTGGTTTGTTGGAATTCTTCACAGGCCATCTGCTTTTTCATTTAAAAGGTGTGAGGCTGTGGGATTACAATGTCGAGATCTGGAACTGGGGCAATATCGGCGGTTATGTCTGTGCCAGATCCGTCATTTTCTTTGGTTTAAGCGGCTTGTTGCTGGTCTATCCGGTCATGCCTTTGATCATGTGGGCCCACGAAACACTTAAACCTAAAATGGTATTTTTTCTGTCGGCCATTCCGGCAGGATTGTTTATTCTTGATATCGTCATCAGTTCAATAGTCAGATGACGGCATCGTGTACAATGGAGGAAGTTATTATGTTTGATGTCAAAAAAGTGACTGCTGATTGTATTCAGTGGATCCGTGATTTTTTTGAGGAGAATGGTAAGGGCTGCAACGCTGTTCTTGGTATCTCCGGTGGTAAGGATAGTTCTGTTGCCGCAGCACTTTGTGTAGCTGCTCTTGGCCAGGATCGTGTTATCGGTGTTCTGATGCCCAACGGTGAGCAGAGCGATATCGATATGTCTCAGCTTCTGGTAGACCACCTTGGCATTAAGTACTATGTGGTCAATATCAAAGAAGCCTACGACGGCATCATCAATGCTCTCCCTTTTGAACTGACTGCTCAGACTAAGGTTAACCTGGCTCCTCGTCTTCGTATGTCCACCGTTTATGCCGTATCACAGAGCCATAACGGTCGTGTTGTCAACACCTGCAATCTGTCAGAAGACTGGGTAGGTTATTCTACACGTTATGGCGATGCTGCCGGCGATTTCAGTCCCCTGGCTCACTGCACTGTTCAGGAAGTTAAAGCCATCGGCCGTGAACTTGGTCTGCCGGAAGTGCTGATCGAGAAAGCCCCCAGCGATGGTCTGTGCGGCAAGACTGATGAAGACAATCTGGGCTTCACTTATGCAGCTCTGGATCGCTATATCCGTACCGGCGAAATCGATGATGAGGAAGCCAAAGCACGTATCGATCGCCTGCACCGCATGAATAAGTTTAAAATGGAACTGATGCCTTCTTTTGATTCCCAGATCGAAGTTGCAATCGAATATTAAAGAAAGTAGATAATAACTGAAGTTGAGGGAGTTGGACTAATGTCCGGATTAGGTATTGGTATCGATACCGGCGGCACTTGTACAGATGCCGTCATCTATCGATTTGAAGATAAAGAGATTCTGGCTTCGACCAAGACACATACGACACATGACGATCTGGCTCGTGGCATTCGCCGCGCCCTGGAACGTTTACCCAAAGATCTGGCACAGCAAGCTGAGGTGGTAGCCTTGTCCACAACATTAGCCACTAATGCCTGTGTTGAAAACAAGGGCGGTCGAGCTAAGGTAGCTATGTTTGGTGCTCATCGGGAAAATGTTGAGCACTATGGCAGTGATTATGGTTTTGAACGAGGGGATGGCATTCTCTTCGTAGACAGCAAGACACGTCCTTCCGGCAAAATCGTGGAAATGCCGGATTGGGATGATTTTGCAGCAGAGGTCAAAGATTACTTTAAAGATTGCGATGCTGCCGGTGTGGTTGAGATGTACGCCAACAAAACAGGTGGTGTGCTGGAGAACCGCGCCAGGGAGATCATCAAAGAAGCTTTTGATATTCCCGTAGTTTGCGGCAACGAACTTTTCGCAGAGAAGAACATCATCAAACGTGGTGCCAATACTCTGCTGAATGCCCGTCTGATTTCTATCATTGAAGAGTTTACTGAAGCCGTTCGCAAGTCACTGAAAGACCTGGGCATCAAGGCACCTTTCGTTATTGTAAGAAGCGACGGCAGCCTGATGTCTGAGAAGTTTGCCAAGACACATCCCATCGAGACTTTGCTTTGCGGACCTGTTGCCAGTGTGAAGGGGGCTGTCGAGTTGGCCGGTGATATGGACAGTATGGTCATCGATATCGGCGGTACCACCACAGACATTGCTCTGGTTAAGAATCACCAGCCTAAGAATGCAGATGGCGGCGTCCGGATCGGTCGCTGGAATACCTTTGTCAAAGGTCTCTTCGTGGATACTTTTGGTTTGGGCGGCGACAGCGGCGTCACATTTGATGACGATTACCGCATTATTCTGGAGGATCAGAGAGTCATACCTCTCTGCATGACAGCTCATCGTTATCCGGCTGTTTTGGATACCCTGGAGAAGATAGCTAAGAAGACGGCTCCTACCAGAAATCCTAAAGATGACATTTTCCTCGGGGAAAAAGTTATTGCTGAAAGTGCCGGCTATTCCGATCTTGAAAAGCGCATTGCCACAGCACTTCTTGATCATCCTATGAGTCTGGAAGAACTGAGCATAGCTTGTGGTCAGAGTATTCTGCACACCCATCTGGAACGTCTGGTTCGAGAATCCGTTATCATTCGCTGCGGCATCACGCC
>JAGHUB010000026.1 GCA_018065025.1 Candidatus Equihabitans merdae | reverse complement strand
GGTCAGTCTATCGTAGCAGAGAGCACCTTCTTCTCACCCCAGCCCCAGATTTCTATGGTCATCATGGATCAGAAGACCGGTTATGTGAAAGCCATTTCCGGCGGACGTGGACAGAAGATGGCTTCCCGTACTTTGAACAGAGCCACAGGCACTTATCGTCAGCCCGGTTCTACTTTCAAAGTTGTAGCTGCCTATGCAGCTGCTATCGATGATTTCGGCAAGACTATTTCTTCCACTTATGAGGATGAACCCTATGCCTATTCCAATGGTCGAGAGGTTCACAACTGGCTGACCAACACCTATCAGGGTACCGTCAGCATCCGTCAGGCCATCGCCAATTCCATCAACGTTGCTGCTGTTAAGTGCATCACCGAGATCACACCTCAGGTAGCCTATAAGAAGCTGCTGGACTTTGGCTTTACTTCCCTGGATCCGGAACATGATATTAACCAGCCTCTGGCTCTTGGTGGTATTTATCGCGGTGTCTCTAACCTGGAACTGACAGCCGCCTATGCCAGCATCGCCAATCAGGGCACATACAATCAGCCCATCTTCTATACCTGCATCCGCAACATGGATGGGGATGTGATCCTGGAAAATGATGCCGATACCCACCGCGTTCTGAAGGAAGGCACAGCCTTTCAGCTGACCTTGGCTATGCAGGATGTTATCAGCTATGGTACCGGTGGTGCCCTGGCTCTTCCCTGCGGTATGCCTGTTGCCGGTAAGACCGGTACTACATCTGCTTACAATGATGTCTGGTTCGTAGGCTACACACCTTATTACACCTGTGGTATCTGGGCCGGCTATGACAATAATGAAAAGTTAGGTGGAGATGAACGCAATTATCACAAGACCATCTGGCGCAATGTTATGAATGCTCTGGCCTCGGAACTGCCCATTATCCAGTTTGATCGACCGGAAGGTGTGGTCAGCGCTTGGGTTTGTGATGATACAGGTATGATTCCCAATGAATTCTGCCCCGGTATGCATGAAGCTTTCTTCACACCGGATACACTGCCGCAGTCGGTATGCTCACTGCATCAGCCCCCGCCTCCGCCGGTAGAAAGTCTGGTGGAAAGCATCACAGATGATTCCGACAGCTCAGGTGAACTGGATTACGGCACATCTTCGGAAAGCTCCAGTGAAGCTCCGGTGGAACCGCCTTCATCAGATCCGGCACCGCCTTCATCAGAAGATCCGCCGCCTCCGCCGGAGAATTCTCCGGAAGCAACGGCTGAGATGCCATACTAGAAATCAGAAAAACGGTACAGTTGTTTTGGCAGCTGTACCGTTAATTATTCCTCAATGCTGAATTGAAATACAAAAACACCATCAGTACATATCACACATACTGATGGTGTTTCTTTTCTTGTGAATCTGCTGAGAAATTAGAACTTCTCCGGAGCCGGATAGTCTACGCCGAAAGTATCAACGGTCATAGTTTTGATTCTCTGATCTTCCAGGGGTCTGTCCTGGAAACCGGTTTCGGTTGTGGCGATAGCATCCAGTACGTCATAACCATCGGTCATGCGGCCGAAAGCGGCATACTGACCATCCAGGTAAGTGCTGTCTTTGTGCATCAGGAAGAACTGGGAACCGGCAGAGTTGGGATCCATAGCTCTGGCCATAGAGATGACACCGCGGCTGTGGCTTAAGATGTTCTTGAAACCATTGCCTGTGAATTCGCCTTTGATGCTGTAGCCCGGGCCACCGATGCCGATACCCTGGGGATCGCCGCCCTGGATCATGAAGCCGGCGATAACACGATGGAAGATGATGCCATCGTAGAAGCCCTTCTTAACCAGGTCGATGAAGTTGTTAACGGTGTTGGGAGCGATGTCGGGATAAAGTTCAACCTTCATCACACCGCCATTTTCCATAGTGATAGTAACAACAGGATTTGTCATGATAAACCTCCTAAGTAATTGATCAATATAACTATAGGGATTATACCCACTAAAATTGGGACTGTCAAAGATGGCGGGATATTAGAGAATGATGGAGTTTAAATCACAACTGTGCTATACTTCAACTGACTATGCGATGAGGTAAAAGACTATGATCTATGAAACACATTCACCTGAAGAGACCTATGAACTGGGCAAGCGTTTTGGCCAGGCAGCCAAGCCTGGTGATGTATTTGCACTGGATGGTGACCTGGGGGCAGGTAAGACTGTATGGTCTAAAGGTTTTGCTGCCGGACTTGATATTACAGAGCCGGTAACCAGTCCCACATTCACTATCGTTCAGACTTACGAGACAGGTCGTCTTCCCCTGAATCACCTGGATGTCTACCGACTGGCAGATCCCTATGAACTGGATGAGATCGGCTTTGAAGATATGATTGGCGGACAGGAGATCACTCTGGTGGAATGGGCTTCACTTTTTCCGGAAATCATGCCGGAAGAGACTACCTATATTGATATTCAAAGAGTGTCCGGCCATGAAGCCGATACCCGCCGCATCACCGTTACAGGAAAGGACATACTGGCATGAAGATAATAGCAATGGATACTTCCGGCATGGTGGCTACCGTAGCCATCCTGGAAGATGACAATCTGATTGCAGAATATACCATTAATTATAAACTGACACATTCCCAGACCATCATGCCCATGCTGGATGAGATCGTTAAGATGACACATCAGGACCTCTCTTCTTTCGATGGTATCGCCGTAGCAGCGGGTCCCGGATCATTTACCGGACTGCGCATCGGTTCTGCCACAGCTAAGGGCATCGCCCAGGTACTGGATAAGCCCATCATTGAGGTGCCTACACTTAAGGCCATGGCAGCCAACTTCTTCGGCAGCGATGCTTTGATCTGCCCCATTATGGATGCCAGACGTCAGCAGGTCTACAACGGCTTATA
>JAGHUB010000054.1 GCA_018065025.1 Candidatus Equihabitans merdae | reverse complement strand
CTCACAGCATTGAACATGATATTATCGAGATCGTTCGCCGTCATGGTCAGCCTATCGCCTTGAGTACCTTGGGTCAGGAAATCCGCAAGCGCCACAAAGGCTTTAATGTCAAGCTTTACGGTTATTCACAGCTCTATGGTTTTATCGACAGCATTCAGGGCTTGTCCGTCATCGGTGATCGCAGTGATCGAAAGGTATGGCTTAGTGAAGCAGAGGCTGCCGGTACAGCTGCTGAAGAACCCGTCAAGACCGATAATGATAAGAATGAAGCCGGCAAAAATGATTCTGCCCGTGATGAAAAGCGTGGTAATTCAAAGAAATCAGGCAAGAATCGCAAATCAAAAAATCAGCGCCGCAATAAGAATGACCAGGCCGCACCTGCAACTGAAGTCATCGAGGCAGAAGCCCAGCCTGTAGAGGAAGCAACGGTTGTAGAAGCTGCAGAAGAAGTCAAAACGGTTGAAGAGACGGTTGCAGAATCAGTTGTGGAACCTTTGGTAGAATCTGCAGAAGCTGTTAAGACGGTTGAAGAACTTGTTACAGAAGCTGTTGAAGTCGCAACTGAAATTGCAGCAGAAAGGGTTGCAGAGCCTGTAGCTGAAGTTGTTGAAGTGGTGAATGAGCCGACTGCAGTGGCCGAGGCAACACCAGAGCCGGTTGTGGAAAACGCTGAGGAAGCTCCCAAGCCCAAGGTAAAAAGAACCAGAAAGAGCACAGGCAAGACGCGATCAACACGAACAACCAAGAAGACAGCCCCGAAGAAGGAAACTTCTGTTGATACAGCAGAAAAAGAAGCACCTGCAGATGTTGAAGAAAAACCAAAATCAGAAGAAGTTGTCCTCGAAGTAAGTCCGGCACCTGTTGAAGAAACGAAGACAAAAGCCAAACATAAAGCCAAGTCTAGAACAAAACCTGCAGTAAAACAGACTGCCGAGGAAGAACAGCCTTTAATTGAGGAAGAGCCCAAGCCTAAGAAAACCACCAGAAAACGCAAAACAACGAAAGCTGTTAAAGAGGCACCTGCTGCTGAAGGAAGTAAAGTAACAGAAGAAAAAACCGCAGAAGAAAAAGTGGTAGAGGATAAAACGGCAGAAGATAAACCGGCCAAGCCTCGCAGAAGAAGCAGAAAGAAAGTCGAAGAATAAGTTTATAAGAATGAAGTTTATCAAGCCCTGCAGACTAAACTGCAGGGCTTGATATTTACAAAGAACCCCCTCGGAAGTTTGTCTTCCGAGGGGGTAGTGTTCAGTAAAATGGTTTGCAATTAGCGACCCTGGTCGACGAATGTCAGACCTTCATCGCTCATGGATTCGATGATAGCCAGAGACTTCAAGTTAATACCGGCATCACGAAGGGACTTGCCGCCTTCCTGGAAACCTTTTTCAATACAGATGCCTACGCCTTCAAGAGTAGCACCGGCTTCGTTGATCAACTGGATCAGACCATGACAGGCGCAACCATTTGCCAGGAAGTCATCAATAATCAGAATATGATCATCAGGAGTCAGGAAACGCTTTGCAACGATGACGTTGTTAGTGTTCTTGTGTGTGAAGGATTCAACTGTGGCGACATACATCTCACCATCTAAGTTGATGGACTTTGCCTTCTTAGCAAAAACGACGGGAACATTGAAATACTGAGCGGTGATGCAGGCGATTCCGATACCGGATGCCTCAATAGTCATGACTTTGTTGATGGGTCTGTCTTTGAACAGTTCTTTGAATTCTTTACCAATTTCTTCAATCAGGGGAATGTCCATCTGATGGTTCAAAAAGCTGTCAACCTTAAGGATGTTGCCCGGTCTGACCTGACCGTCTTTGAGAATACGTTCTTCCAGTAATTTCACGTTGTGCCTCCCGTATGCGTCTGTGATGTTAATTTTATTTGTATTATTTTTCAATTATTACCCCAAGTAGTAAGCGATTGAAAAATTTGAGCTTATTGTAACATGACAAACATTCATTTTGAATCAATAATTGCCAGTCTTTTTTTACAAAGATTTGACGTAAAAATCTAGCTTTATCGTCATATTGTCTGTAGATAATTTATTGTTTTTGAATAAGTGTACATAATTGTCAGACATCTTAGAGCGCTCATCCAGTTTCCGCCTTAGCTCCTTCAACAAATGACACAATTCGGATACAAAAAGCATGTTATAATCAAACTATGTCAGTTGAGAAGTTAAGCGGGTATCTTCCCGACGATATAACTGAAGAAGAGTATCCCGGCCAATTGATGGAATACGTCCGCATCTCAGTACGACACCTGGTGGAATTTATACTTCAGCATGGTGATCTGGACAATCGAAGCGGTAAGCTGCCGGATGCCACTGCCATGCAGGAAGGGACCAGAATCCATCGTAAGATCCAGAAGAGTGCAGGCGGGGATTATCGACCGGAAGTCACCTTGAAAGAGCAGGTGACTTATTGTGATGCCATTATATCTGTGGAAGGTCGGGCTGACGGTATCTTCACAGCTAAACGCGGCGATCTGCTGGAGCAGGTTGAAGACACCACTCCTGCCATTAAGTTAACTTCAACCACAGATGATGACGTGGAAAATGAGGAAGATACTGACCATCAGCTGTCCCTGGCAGATATTTCAGAAGGAATCGTCAAAGATCTTGCCGATAATACTCCGTCAAATGTCCCCAGCGAACACGTGGCTTCAGATACAGCTCCTGAACTGGCCAACGAGAATGATTCCGCTCTCTACGAACTTGACCGGGACGAAACACTTACTGTCATCGATGAGATCAAGGGCATTGAGATGGACGTGGATAAGCTTGAAGCACCCCGTCGCCTTCATCTTGCCCAGGCAAGATGTTATGCAGCCATCTATGCCCGGGAGATGGAACTGGACCGCGTCGGTGTCCGGATTACTTATGTAAACCTGGACTTCGAAGACGTGCGTTATTTTTATCAGGAATATGACACTGAAGAAAACCGTCTTTGGTTCAAGAATCTGATCGATGAATTCCACAAATGGATCGCCTGGCAGGTGGCTCATCGCCTGGAATTAGCAGAATCTATGAAAGACCTGCAGTTCCCATTTACCTATCGCAAGGGTCAGCGCCATCTGGTGGCTTCGGTTTATCAGGCCATCAAGGATCAGCAGCAGCTCTTCGTAGAGGCACCTACCGGAGTCGGCAAAACCATGTCCATGATCTATCCCTCCATACGAGCTATGGGAGAGGACAAGGCACGACGTCTCTTTTATCTCACCGCCAAAAATGTGACGCGTCAGGTTGCCAACGAGGCATTTCACATATTGGAAAGCAAGGGCCTTCGCCTCAAGCATGTGACCATTACGGCAAAGGATAAGATCTGTCCCCTGTTGGAGACCGATTGCAATCCCGACTATTGCCCCTACGCCAAGGGTCATTTTGACCGCATCAATGATGCTGTATTTTCATTGCTGAACGAGGCGGATTGTTACGATGCAGAGACCATTCTGAAGAAAGCCAATGAGGCAAATGTCTGTCCCTTCGAGCTGTCGTTGGATGTCTCATCCTGGGCAGATGCCATTGTAGGTGACTACAATTATGCCTTTGATCCCCGGGCCCATCTCAAGCGTTTCTTCGGGGATGGCATTTCCAGTCAGGGAATACTTCTTATTGATGAGGCTCACAATCTGGTGGACAGAGGCCGGGAGATGTACAGCGCTGTCCTGTCCAAGAAAGAGATTCTGGCCACCAAGAAAGCCTTTAAAGATAAATCACGTCGTGTCATCAGGGACCTGGACAAGATTAATCGTCATCTTTTGCAGATACGTCATCTGGTGGAAGACCAGGATAAGCCCTATTATCGCTATACCCATACGGATGGGTTGGATGTGGAAGTGACACGTCTTGTCACTGACATGCAGCATTTCTTTGAAAATGACAACACCGGTACTTTTCAAAGTGTATCGGAGGCTTATTTTGCCTTCAGAGATTTCGTGGATGCCTGTGATCGCATGACGGATAATTATTTACTCTATGCCGCTATCGATGAAGAGGAAAATG
>JAGHUB010000159.1 GCA_018065025.1 Candidatus Equihabitans merdae | reverse complement strand
TCTTCATTTTACTGATATACGATTTTGCCGTCGATGATGGTGAAGAGGATTCTGGTGCTGGAGAGCATTACATTGCCGTCAGCGATGACGATATCGGCGTCTTTTCCAACCGCCAGGGAACCGACTCTGTCTTCAATGCCGATATGTTCGGCCGGATAGATGGTGATGGCTTTCAGAGCCTCAAATTCTTTCATTCCGTTTTTAACTGCAAGTCCGGCGCAGAGAGGCAGATATTCCTGCGGAATAACCGGAGAATCGGTGATGATAGATACATGACAGCCGGCTTCTGAGAGAATGCCGGGAGTTTTGAAACTCTTGTTTTTCAGTTCGTACTTGGTAGCGTGACCAAAGCTTGGTCCTACACAGACAGGGAATCCCTCTGCTGCCAGCTCCTCTGCGATCAGGGCGCCATCGGTACAATGTTCAAGAGTCAGTTTTACGCCGAACTCTTTGGCGATGCGGATTGCAGTGAAAATATCATTTGCCTGATGGGCATGAGCTTTTAATGGAATCTCACCCTGAATGACCGGAATCAGGGCTTCCAGCTGGGGATCGAATTTAGGCTGTTCTTTTGGAGTGGCAGACGCTTCCTTAAGAGCCAGATACTCCCTGGTTTTCTGAAGCATGATTCTGAGCTTGGAGGCAGTGGACATACGGGAATAATTGTTTTTGTTCTGGTAACAGCGCTTGGGATTCTCCCCAAAGGCACATTTCATAGCTACAGGTTCTTTTACGATCATATCATCTACTCGTTTACCGGCAGTCTTAATCGCTGCAAAGGTTCCGCCAAGAACATTGGCACTTCCAGGACCGGTGGCAACACAGGTAACGCCGCCTTCTCTGGCATGTGCAAAAGTTTCATCCATTGGGTTGACAGCATCGATGATGCGAAGCTCAGGTGTAAGGATGTTGGTCATTTCGTTGCAGTCGTCGCCTTCAAAGCGGATGGCATAACCATCTACGCCCAGATGACAGTGGGCATCTACAAAACCGGGATATACCTGAGCACCGGATGCATCGAGCACTTCTGCATCGGGACAAACGATATTCGCTCCAATCTCTTTAATCTTACCTTCTTCGATCAAAAGATCTGATAAATATGCCTCTTCATGAATGGCATCATGGATCATTCCGTTTTTAATGATTATACGACTCATCTTTTCTCTCCTTATGTTTTCGGGACATATGTATTATGATACTTATTGAAATGCTTTTGAAAAATCCTCTGGTATCGGGGCCTGGATGAGGAAATGTTCACCGGTGATGGGGTGGGTGAATTCCAACTGGTAGGAGTGCAGTGCCTGGCGGCTTATCTTATTCGATCCCGGATTGTAGAGGAAGTCACCTGGCAGTGGGTGGCCGATGTATTTCATGTGCACACGGATCTGGTGTGTGCGGCCGGTGCCAAGGTGTAATTCTACCAGAGACAGCCCATTTTTATATGCCAGGCGCTCATAATATGTGACCGCTGATTCTCCGTCTTTAAAGTTTATTTCTCTTTCAATTGTAGATCCGTCTTTTCTTGCTATGGGAGCGGTGAT
>JAGHUB010000010.1 GCA_018065025.1 Candidatus Equihabitans merdae | reverse complement strand
TTCAGTTTTCTATTATGTAAGTTAGGGAGAATGGTTATCTGTGATCATTTTTCGTGACAGATATGGTATAGTAGATAGCGTTGATAAACAGATAAATCCCTCGCATTTTGCTTTGAAAACAATTATCACTTTGACATGGTCAATCAAAGCCCGGGGATAAATATAAAACCAGAAGGAGGATTCCTCATGACAATTACTGATACAAAAGACGGAAGCAGTCTTTACATAGCACTGGATGGTCGCCTGGACACCACTACTGCCCCGGATCTGGAAGGCTTTCTGAAGAAATCTCTGGATGGCATCACCGACCTGACACTGGATTTTGAAAATCTTACTTACATCTCTTCTGCCGGTCTTCGTGTTCTCTTAAGCACCCAGAAGGCTATGAACAAAGCCGGCAATATGGTTGTAAAAAATGTCAACGACGACATCACCGAGATCTTTGAGATCACCGGCTTTACAGATATTCTTACTATCGAGTAAGAGGACGCCTTTTCATTTTCTATCGTAAAATAACAAAGCTCTGTCTATCGGTAATATGCTGACAGACAGAGTTTTTTATTTACCCCGATCTGCGATCAGGGCCGTGTCAATTTTTAAGCATGAAAAGCATTCTTTCTTCACGGAAAATGCATTTCGAAAAAAATCGAAAGATTTTTAAAAAAAGTTGTAGCCCTCCTTCCAAATGCTTCGTATAAAAAGGTGTAAGAACAAAAAACGGTGATAAAAACACCGAAGCACATATACCTTATGGAGGACAACACTATGATGAAGAAAATCGCAACATTCGCTCTTATCTTTACACTGGCTGCTACAACAATGCTTGCTGCTTGCGGCACAAAACAGACAACAACAGAATCCACAAGCTCTGAAACCACTACCGAAGCTTCCATGGCTAACCCCATGCAGGAAGTCGATGCTGAAGAGATGTGCGGCAGAGTCGGCGTTGACCTGAACGCTCCGGAAGGTGCTACAGACATCCACTGCTACATCATCGACACAGGTGATGCTAAGATCGCTGAAATGACCTTCAAACTTGATGGTAAGGAATACACCTACAGAGCTACTCCCAACGAAATGGACATCACCGAACTTTCCGGTTACTATTTCGAAGCTCCCACAGAATCCTATGCAGAAGTAGCCGGTCGTGAAGGCCAGATCCTGACTCAGGACGAATCCTCAGTCCTTTACTGGGAAGACAAAGTTCCGGGTATCTGCTACTCACTGAGTTCCACATCCTGCAAGGACCCCAGTGTCCTGCTGACAATCGCTGAACAGACCTTCGTCCCCATGCAGGGTGAAGTTGGTTGATTCCGATCAGCATCGATTCCACAAAACAATAAAACAATACTTTTTCATAACAATCTCCCCCTCCCAAAACAATATTAAACAAAGAAATCCCCTCGAGGCATAAAGCTTCGAGGGGATTCCTTTTTGGAAATTATGCAAAAACAATTACTTGTTTGCGATAGCAGCCTGAGCAGCAGCCAGTCTTGCGATCGGTACACGATAGGGTGAGCAGGATACATAATCCAGACCGATACGATGGCTGAATTCAACAGATGAGGGATCGCCGCCATGTTCACCGCAGATACCGCAGTGCATGCTGGGACGAACGCCCTTACCTTTTTCGATAGCGATTTCCATCAGCTGACCAACACCAGACTGGTCAAGTTTTGCAAACGGGTCGTTTTCGAAGATCTTGGCTTTGTAGTAAGCTTCCAGGAACTTACCGGCATCATCACGTGAGAAACCGTATGTCATCTGTGTCAGGTCGTTTGTACCGAAGCAGAAGAATTCGGCTTCCTTAGCGATCTCGTCAGCTGTCAGAGCAGCACGCGGGATTTCGATCATAGTACCGATTTCATACTTCAGGTTAACGCCGGCAGCAACAACTTCCTTAGCAGCTGTTTCCATAACGATCTGCTTAACGTACTTGAATTCCTTAACATCACCTGTCAGGGGGATCATGATTTCAGGACGAACATCCCAATCGATGTGTTCCTTCTGAATCTTAACAGCGGCACGGATAACGGCCTTTGTCTGCATAACAGCGATTTCCGGATATGTGATTGTCAGACGGCAGCCACGATGACCCATCATGGGGTTCATTTCTTTCAGGTTTTCAATGATCTCATGAATCTGATCGACAGTCTTACCTTTAACCTTGGCAAGCTTTTCAATGTCAGCTTCATCTGTGGGAACGAACTCATGCAGAGGCGGATCCAGGAAACGGATAGTAACCGGGTTGCCTTCCATAGCCAGCATC
>JAGHUB010000410.1 GCA_018065025.1 Candidatus Equihabitans merdae | reverse complement strand
TCTCAGATAGATGAAGTTGTCTTCTACGATTTCGCAGACAGCCAGATTCCATTCACGACCTTTAAGATAAGCGGCTTCGCCGGCGATATAAGCCATGGAGTTGGCACCACGTTCACTGATTTTCTTGACGAAGGCATCCCACTTCTTACGAAGCTTATCGTCGGGAATCACCACAGATGAATTCTTCAGACCTGCCAGATTGAAGGTCTTGCTGGGAGCTGTCAGGATGATCAGATTGTCGGATGTCAGTGTGCCAAAGGGTGTCTGATGATGCTTGCTCATGATGATATCCTGATGGATCTCATCAGACAGGATAATGACGCCGTAACGTTCACAGATAGCCTTAAGCTTCTTAAGCTCATCTTCTGTCCAGACACGACCAACCGGATTATGGGGCGAACAGAATACCAGAAGTTTGACATCTTTTGATTTGATCTGCTCTTCGATATCAGCAAAATCCATCTCGTAATGATCGTCGATCCAGGCCAACTGGCTTTCCACCAATGTTCTATCCAGATCTTCGATGGCATAGAAGAAAGGATAATAAACCGGAGACATGACCATAACGGCATCCTTCTCTTCTGTCAGAGCCTGGATAGCCCAATAGATACCGGATACTACACCCGGGGAGAAACGAACCCATTTAGGATCTACTTCATAGTTGTGAACATCCTTCTCCCATTTTTCAAATGCATCAATAAAACGGCCATCCAGTGTGGCGTAACCATAGACACCATTTTCCATATAGTCTGTCATAGCTTCGTTGACACAATCGGGGCAACGGAAATCCATATCCGCTACCCACATGGAAAGCAGGTCTTCACGACCATAATTTCTTCTGAGGAAATCCCATTTTAGAGAGTTGGTTCCTCTTCTGTCTACAAATCTAACGATACTCTGATCCATATCTTCTTTTCCTTTTTTCGCCGCAGAATTCATGTGTTTTTTAATCATCCGGGATTCTTGCTTCAACTTCTTCTGCGGTCTTCTCTGGGGTTCTTTTCATAATAGGCCTTTTTATTGAGATACATCTGCTTATCAGCTTCATCCAGCACTTCATCGATAGAAGCCTGATCCAGATTCATGCGGCAGATACCGATGGAAACTGACAGCTCATAGGGTTTTCTGCTTGTCTTATTGTAATGATCTAGAGAATCCTGAATTCCTTTGGAGATGCCATTGATCTCATCATCCTGACGGGTATTCAATATGACAATAAATTCATCACCGGCATATCGAATAACTTCGCCATAGGCACCTACAGCCATACGAACCCGCTGAGCTGTCTCGATCAAGGCATCGTCACCTTCCTGATGTCCAAAACGGTCATTGATACTTTTGAACTGATTGAGATCCAACAACATGGCTGTGTACTGATTGTCTGAGGATATACGGTTCTTTAGGTCATCCAAATAGAAACGGTTGTAGAGTCCTGTCAGCTTATCTTCAAAAAGCTGTTCATTCTGAAGAGAAGTCAAGACGGCACTGATAGCGACAGCGATGAAGGGCCAAACTGTTGACACACCATAGATGAAAGTCTGAATGGCGATACCGCAAGCTACCGGAATCATGAATATCCACACCGGGAAGAACTTCAGGAAACCACTCTTCTTTCTAACCCAGAAATAAAGAATGACGCTATCCAGGATAATGGCACCTTCCACGATCAGATAATACATGTAATGGAAGCCACGGCAATAGACATTGTCTGCTGTCACACAAAAGACAATGGGATTAAAGAAATTGAGTAAAAGAAGCACAGCCCCTATAGCATTTAAGCCGATAATACAGAAGCGGTGAATCTTACTAAGTCGGATACCCAGACATGATGATAAGAAGAACATCCAGGCCGGCCCCAGGATCAGATTCAAAGCAAAAAGAAGGGTATTGCCACCGAAATTGATCATACGGTAGAAGCCACCGACATGACCTTCAACAGAGAAAATGATAGGATCAAGGATACAGCCTATAAATGTGGTAACAACAAGCATAGACAGATAACGGCGCTCCACACCCTTGTATCGAAAACGCCAGGTATTGCTGATCAGCGTTGTTGCTAATACCATCACAGCCATCAAGTTGGCGATATATATAGCTGCCAGATTGATATGGTTGTTCATCCATGTCCTCCGTAAAAATTGTGGTCAGTTAACACAACCTTATCATATCATGGCAATGTGAACAATAGAAAAGGTGCCGTATCCTTGGGACACGGCACCTTTAAAGATATCTAATAACTTGTTTTCTTACCCTGAATTAAAGGTCGTTAGCAACTGCATCAGAGATAGCATTGGGGCCACCCATAACAACGATCTGCTGAACATTGTGTTCTGTGCAGTAAGCTTTGGCTGCCTGGTTTGCACTTGTGTTGTTATCTACCAGGATGATGGGAGCATTGAGAGCTTCAGCAATAACGCCACCGCAAAGACCATCCGGGAAGTTGTAAGCATAAGTGACAACTGCTCTATCCAGTGAACCCGGGAAGAAGACTTTAGCAACTTCAACTGATGTCTGAAGTCTGTCTGCACCACTGATACGCTGTGTGTTGTTGCAGCCACTGTTCTGTCTGACCTGTGATACGATGCTGTCGCTGACAGAGCTTGTTCCACCGATTACGTAGATCTTGCTGATAGAATTGGATCTCAGCCAATTGATCTGACCCTGACTCAGGCTGTCACCTGTCAGAAGGATGGGGCAACCTGTGGAGGAAACGGACAGGGCGCTGGGGAATGAGTATGCGTTGCAGAGGATGACGCTGTCAACAGATGAAACTTTGCTGATTTCATTCAGGATAGCGACGTTTGTATCATAACGTGTATCACCTGAAAGGCGAACTACCTGATAACCATTGTTTCTCAGTGTTGCTGTCAGTGTTGAGGGAACAGCTGATGTGCCGCCCAGAACGAAGATCTTACCACCGGCATTGACGCGGCTCATGATGTTAAGAGCTGAACCATATGTATCACCGGGATCGGCCAGGATCAGGGGAGCGTTGTATACGCTGGCCAGGAGACCACCTGAAAGAGCATCCGGGAAATCGCTGCCTGTTGCAACAACAGCTGTATCGAACTTCTCAACGCCTGTGATAGATTTCAGATAATCAGCACCGGCTGTGGATGTTGAATAACGAGTGTCACCGCTGATACGTTCTACAGGGCTCAGGGGAGTAACCATCTGAACGGGAGGCAGATTCTTGATTTCTTCAAGAGAAGCTTCGGCCTGTACCAGAACTTCGAGGGATGTGACCATCTCTTTCTGAACGTCTGTCAGAGCTTCGTAGGCTTCACGAGCAGCTGTGATAGCTTCTTCGCTTTCAAGAGTAACTTCACCGATGGCTGTAACCATTTCATCAACGACCTGAGCTGCGGCACGGTTAACTCTTTCTTCTTCGGCACGTCTGGCTTCTTCGGCCTGACGAGCTTCTTCAGCGATTCTTTCTTCTTCGGCACGACGGGCTTCTTCAGCCAGGCGAGCTTCTTCAGCTTCAACAGCTTCTGCATAAGCTTCTTCAGCAGCTGTCAGAGCGGCTTCATTATTTACCAGAGCTTTCTGAACATCTGTCAGAGCTTCGTAGGCTGTACGAGCGGCTGTGATAGCTTCTTCGCTGTTAAGGTCTACTGTACCGATAGCATTGATGAGAGCGATAACTTCATCAGCGGCTGCTTTGTTGGCAGCGGCTTCAGCAGCCTTGCGAGCTTCTTCAGCCTGACGGGCTTCTTCAGCTTTACGGGCTTCTTCAGCGCGTCTTGCTTCTTCTTCAGCGGCCTTGCGGGCTTCTTCAGCCAGGCGAGCTTCTTCAGCTTCAA
Source organism: Candidatus Equihabitans merdae (assembly GCA_018065025.1). GTDB lineage: Bacteria > Bacillota > Clostridia > Lachnospirales > Lachnospiraceae > Chordicoccus > Chordicoccus merdae. Next base: position 366 of record JAGHUB010000410.1, on the reverse strand, counting down.
CGGCGGCTGTGTAAGCATTTTCAGCAGCTGTCAGAGTAGATACGTTATTTACCAGAGCTTTCTGTGCAGCTGTCAGAGCTTCATAGGCTGTACGAGCAGCTGTGATAGCTTCTTCGCTGTTAAGATCGACTGTACCGATAGCGTTGATGAGAGCGATGACTTCATCAGCGGCAGCTTTGTTTGCAGCAGCTTCAGCAGCCTTGCGGGCTTCTTCAGCCTGACGGGCTTCTTCGGCCTTGCGAGCTTCTTCAGCTTTACGTTCTTCTTCAGCTAATCTTGCTTCTTCATCTTCAAAACCTGCTTATTAAGCAATTACAGCTGCAGTAAAAGTAACTTAATTGATAACAACAGGATGGAGAACAGCTA
>JAGHUB010000037.1 GCA_018065025.1 Candidatus Equihabitans merdae | reverse complement strand
GCATAAACCAAAATGGTCTGTGTAAAGAGAACTTCACCAAGAATCGGAATCTTTGACAGCAGCGGGATAGCCAGTTTCGGGAAAGCGTGGTTGGCAGGAACACTGGCGTAGGGCTTACCAAGGAAGCCGGCAAGACCCTGACCAAATGTCAGCATAGCCAGACCGCAAACGGTCTGATCGCACATGAGCGTAACTGTCAGGAAGGCATAGATTACACCGATAGCAATACCTGCGACAGCAGCCATCAAAAGGGAAAGACCCAGGTTTTGTGTCTTGCAGTCGAAGATGTAACCAACAGCAGCACCAACCAGCATGATACCTTCAAGACCAAGGTTCATAACGCCGGCACGCTGTGCGAAGATTTCACCAACTGTGGCGTACAGGAGACAGACAGCCAATACGACGGTGGAACTTAAGATTGCAGTAAAAATTGTCATCTCTTATGCCTCCTTTTCCTTCAGCGCTGATTTAGATGATTTCAGGCGATATTCTGTGAAGAATTCACTGGCCAGAACGAAGATCAGGATAGCACCACGAATCATAGTGGCAAGCTGTGAGGGAACGCCCATAGTCTGTACGGCGTAAGCACCTTTTTCCAGACCACCGAAGAAGATGGCAACCAGAACAACGATCAGCGGGTTGAATTTACTCAGGTAAGCGATAACGATACCTGTATAACCGGCACCCTGTGGGATGTTGGGCTGCAGGTGATAGATAACACCTGAGACCTGAAGAGAACCTGTCAGACCGGCAAGAGCACCGGAGATACCCAGAACGACCAGGATATTGCGACGAACGTTGATACCGGCATAACGGGCAGATGCGGGACCATTCTTGATAACGGATACCTGGAAACCTGTTGTGGTGTACTTGAAGAACAGGTACATGATAACAGCCATGACGATAGCCAGGATGAATGAAGAGCTGATGCCACCGAAGATGGATGGCAGAACAGCTGTCTCGGGAATATCATTGGAGTAGGGAAGACCAAGGCTTGTGGTGTTCTTCCAGGGACCATAGCAGAGGTAATCCAGATACAGCAGAGCCACGTAGTTCAACATCAGAGTAACGATGGTCTCGTTGATGTTCCAGAAGGCCTTCAGCAGAGCAGCGATCAGAGCCCATGCGCAACCGGCCAGAATGGATACGATGATCATAACCGGAATCTGAAGGAAACCGGGAAGATTCCAGAACAGGGCTACACCGGCAGCGGCGATAGCGCCCATAGCGAACTGACCTTCAGCACCGATGTTGTTCAGGTTCATCTTGAAAGCGATGGATACGGCAAGACCGCACATCATAAGCGGAACACCGGTCTGAATACTCTTAGCCCAGCCCAGCTTCCATGAACCGAAAGCTGACTTAAACATCTTGGCATAAACTTCTACCGGGTTGAATCCCTGAGAAGCGATAAAGATACTACAGAAAGCCAGAGCCAGGATACCAAACAGTAAAACCATAAGAACTCGGCGAAGAGCAGTAACCTTGTCTCTTCTGACAAATGAATGTTTAACTTTGTTCATCAGTCTTCCTCCTTCTTTTTGTTGGCTTCACGAATTTCAAGGTCTTCTTTCAATTCGGCGATACTTGTTTCACCAAGACCTTCACCGGCCATGAGAGCACCGATCTCTTTTCTGGTAATCTGGTCTACCGGAACCGGTTCACTCATATAACCATCGAACAGAACGGATACGTTATCAGACATCTCGAAGACTTCGTCCAGGTCTTCAGAGATCATGATAATGGCAGCGCCTCTCTTACGTTCCTCATCCATGATCTCGTGGATAGCATTGATCGCACCGATATCCAGGCCTCGAACCGGATAGGCTACGACCAAAAGATCCGGACCACTCTTAACTTCACGGGCAACCAGAAGCTTCTGCTGGTTACCACCGGACATGAGACGTACGGGATATTCTACGCCGGCATTCTTGATGTTATATCTTTCAACGCATTCTTCGGCGTCCTTACGGATAGCTGCCTTATTAAGAATACCCTTCTTACTATACTTATCGTAGTAGTACTCTTTCAGAATCAAGTTGTCCATCAGGTTAAGTGATGGGACAAGACCCATATGAAGACGGTCTTCCGGAACGAAGGACATACCAGCTTCCTTACGCTGCTTGATGGACCACTTGGTAACATCTTTCTTCTTGTAAAGGATCTTACCTTCTTCAGCAGGACGTAAGCCTGTTACAGCTTCAGCCAACAGTCTCTGACCATTACCGGCAACACCGGCGATACCCAGAATCTCACCTTTGTGAAGCTTAAAGGAAACATGCTTCAGGCCTCTGAAACCACGGTCGTTGATAGCAGACAGGTTATCAACTTCCAGAAGAACTTCATTAAGAGCAGCTTTGGCTCTGTCAGCTTTTCTTTCCAGATTATGACCAACCATCATGATTGTCAGTTCATCTTTGTCAAACTTGTCACGTGTGACTGTAGCAATAGACTTACCACCGCGCAGAACAGTGATTCTGTCGGAGTTGTCCATAACCTCGTTCATCTTATGAGAGATGAAAACAACAGCCTTGCCGCTGTCAGCCATCATACGCAGAGTCTTGAACATCTCAACAGATTCCTGAGGTGTCAGAACAGCTGACGGCTCATCCAGGATAAGGATCTCAGCGCCTCTGTACAGAAGCTTAACGATCTCAACACGCTGCTGTTCGCCAACAGACAGCTGCCAGACCTTGGCTTCCGGTGACAGTTCCAGGTTAAATTCCTTAGAACAGGCACGAATAGCGTCGTTGATCTCATCTGTTTTGAGAACCAGCGGACATTTACCTGATGTCAGCATGATATTCTCGGCAACACTCAGAGGCGGGATCAAGCGGAAGTGCTGATGTACCATACCAACACCGATGTCAACAGCATGCTTGGGGCTGTTGATAACGATCGGTTTACCCTTGTGATAGATTTCACCGGCATCCGGCTTGTAGATACCTGTAAGACAGTTCATCAAAGTACTCTTACCGGCACCGTTTTCACCAAGAAGCGCATGAATCTCGCCTGCATACAATTCCAAATTTACATTGTCATTTGCGATAACGCCGGGGAAGGTCTTTGTGACGCCACGCATTTCCAGTACTAATTCGCCCATATGCTTTCCTTCTTCTTAACTTGCTTTTGAAACAGAAAAGACAATGATGCTCACAAATATCACTGAACTCCATTGTCTCCATCTCACCCAAATCCAATCCTGCTCTATGGTTATTATTACCAAAAAGCCTCTTTTTAGGTGCTAGTTTCTTTCACCCTACGCTTGAAATGATATCAAATCTCTATAAATTTCTCAACGTTTTTTGTACTACTTGTCAAAAAGTGTCACTTTGTCCAAAATTAATCACCAATTATTTACTGCGCAAAGAACATTTTTTCTAATATGGCTTTATCTTTGATATGCTTGCTCTTATTTCTCTTTGATATTTTAACACATGTTCAATTAATAGTGTTGACATATTTTGAAAAACGTTCAATAATCCATTATTCGGCTTGATAAAACTGTTTTTTTACACAAAAGAACAGCGAGAAATCATACATTTCACGCTGTTCTTTTGAACACTTATATAATTTGACACCTTATATAATCTAATACCTAATCAATCAGATCATCTCCAAAGCAAGTTTCATCATCTGGTCAAAAGTGGTCTGACGCTCATAAGAAGTCATGCTTGCACCTGTAAGCAGCTCATCTGATATAGTCAGAAGACCCAGAGCTTTTTTGCCAAGTTTTGCGGCATTCATATAAATAGCCGCACATTCCATCTCAGTACAGAGAACACCCATGTCGCTCCAACGTTTGACAAAGTCAGGACCTTCACCATAGAAAACATCTGAGCTGATAACATTGCCCACAACATACTTAGTATTATTTGCCTCAGCTGCCTGAACGGCTTTATAAAGCAATTCCCATGAGGCGATAGGGGCAAATGTTCCTCCAAGCTCATACTGATTGGCCCAGGCTGAATTAGTGCAGGCACCCTGTGCGATAACAACATCGCCTACCTTAAGGTCTGTCTGGATGGAACCGGCAGATCCTACACGAATGATATTGTCTACGCCATAAAATGCAAACAATTCATAAGTGTAAATGCCTGCAGAGGGCATGCCCATGCCATGGCCCATGACGGACACATCCTTGCCCTTGTATTTACCGGTATAACCATACATGCCACGAACATCTGTAACCTGACAAACATCTTCCAGATAATTGTCAGCAATGAATTTAGCACGAAGGGGATCACCGGGCATAATAACCGTTTTGGCAAAATCGCCTTCTTTGGCGTTGATATGAGGGGTGGGTATCGACATGGCACTCTCCTTTCTGAATTAAGAATACAAAAAGGTTCGGTTTATGCAAAGACAGGTTTCAGAGCTTCAGCAAGCTGATCTTTCTGTGCCTGAGCTTCGGCAAGGTCTTTGCCAAGTGTTGTGTAGTAAGCTTTGATCTTGGGTTCTGTACCTGAAGGACGTACAACAACTGAAGCGCCGCCTTCCAGAGCATAGATCAGAACATTGGCTGCCGGAAGACCTGTTTCTTCAGGCTTCTTGTAGTCAGTAACCTTAACAACCTTGTAACCGGCAAATTCTGCAGGCGGATTCTCTCTCAGACTCTGCATGATACCGGCCATCTTATCCATACCTGTAAGACCCGGGAATTCGAAGCTGTCAACCTTGTTGAGGTAACGGCCGTATTCAGCATAGATTTCTTCCATACGGGCTTTCAGTGAACTGCCGATGCTGCGATAGTAAGCAGCCATCTCACAGATCAGCATAGAGCCGATGATAGCGTCCTTGTCACGGACATAAGGACCGGCCAAATAGCCATAGCTTTCTTCGAAACCGAAGATAAAACGATCGACTTCGCCATCAGCTTCCAGACCTGCGATCTGATCACCAATCCACTTGAAGCCTGTAAGAACGTTGCGCATTTCAACGCCGTAATGTTCTGCGACAGCATCAGCCAGGGGTGTGGATACGATAGATTTAACGGCAACAGCCTTCTCGGGCATGGTACCCTTCTCAATACGGCCGGCGCAGATGTAGTCCAGAAGGAGAACGCCCATCTCATTACCGCTAACCAGTTCATAAGTACCATCCGGGCACTTCATGGCGATACCGACACGGTCAGCATCCGGGTCAGTTGCCAACATCAGATCAGCACCGCACTCTACGGCCAGGTTCAGGCCCTGTTCCAAAGCGGCGAAGATCTCGGGATTGGGATAGCTGCAGGTTGTGAAATAACCATTGGGGTATTCCTGATCCGGAACGATAGTGATATCTGTGATACCCATATCTTTAAGAACTCTGGTAACCGGAACCAGACCGGAGCCGTTCAACGGGCTGTAAACCAGCTTAAGACCGGCTGTCTTGCACAGACCCGGACGAACCTGACGAGCTTCGATAGCTTCATACAGAGCATTCTTGCAGTCATCGCCTACGAAACGGATCATGCCATTTTCGACGCCTTCTGCGAAGGAGATGAACTTTGCACCTGTCAGAACATCAGTCTTCTGGATTTCATCATAAACGATAGCGGCAGCGTCATCTGTCATCTGGCAGCCATCGGGACCATAGGCCTTATAACCGTTATATTTAGCCGGGTTATGAGAAGCTGTAACCATGATACCGGCATTGCAGTTGTAATAACGGGTAGCAAATGTAAGTGCCGGAACAGGCATGGGAGCATCATAGATTCTGACTTTGATGCCATTGGCAGCCAGAACACAAGCAGCTGTCTTTGAGAAGACATCGCTCTTAAGACGTGTGTCATAGCTGATGGCTACAGTCTGATTGCCACCCTGTGTCTTGACCCAGTTAGCGAGACCCTGTATAGCCTGACGGACAACATAGATATTCATGCGGTTGGTACCTGCACCCAGTACACCACGAAGACCGGCTGTACCAAAC
>JAGHUB010000135.1 GCA_018065025.1 Candidatus Equihabitans merdae | reverse complement strand
CTGAGACAAGATCCATCCGTGTCCTGGATATGTGTACCGGGTCAGGCTGTCTCCTGATTGCCCTTGCTTTGAATTGGCAGGATGATAGGGTGTCATCCGGTGATGCCACTTGCAAGATTGAAGGCCTGGGAGCAGATATAGCTGCCGGAGCCGTGGAAGCTGCCGCTAAGAATGCCCATGATCTGAAGGCCGGTAACCTTGCTTTTATACAGAGTGATTTGTTTTCGAAAGTCACAGGCACCTATGATATAATCATATCAAACCCTCCCTATATCCCTACCAAGGATATTGAATCATTGGATCTGGAGGTAAGAGACCACGAGCCCATGATCGCTTTGGACGGCGGGGAAGATGGTCTTGATTTTTATAAACGCATAGTGCAGGAGGCCCCTCATTATCTTAATAAGGGAGGCAGTCTTCTGTTTGAGATAGGATATGATGAAGGACACGCCGTACAGAAATTGATGATGGACGGCGGTTTTTCGAATGTTAAGATCGTCCGGGATCTGGCCGGATTAGATCGAGTTGTGCAGGGAGTCTACACATGTTTGAACAATTAGAAACCACGGTCATGCGCCTGAAAGAGGTGCTGAACGAGTTGTCTGAACCCAATACAGCCAGTAATCCCACTCGTTTCCAGAACCTGATGAAGGAACAGGCTGAACTGACACCTATGGTAGAGTTATATCATAAGTATCAGACCTGCATTCAGGATGAAGCCGATGCTCTGGAAATGATGGAAGGCGAAGCTGATCCCGATATGAAGGAACTCCTTAAAGAGGAGTATCAGAACGCCAAGGAGAATAAAGTCAAGCTGGAAGAAGAGTTGAAGATCATGCTTCTTCCCAAGGATATCAATGATGATCGTGACGTTTTCGTTGAAATCCGTGGTGGTGCCGGCGGTGACGAAGCTGCTTTATTTGCTGCAGAGCTTTATCGTATGTATGCCAAATACGCTGAAGGTCGTGGCTGGCAGACAGAGATGCTGGACCTGAATGAAAGCGGTATCGGCGGCTTCAAAGAAGCCACATTTTCTATCAAAGGAAAAGGTGTATACGCCAAACTGAAATACGAAAGCGGCACCCATCGCGTTCAGCGCGTTCCCGAGACAGAATCCGGTGGACGTATCCACACATCTACAGCTACAGTAGCTATTATGCCTGAAGCTATGGACGCTGATGTTGTCATTGATCCCAAGGATTATCGTATTGACGTTTTCCGCGCCTCAGGTGCCGGTGGTCAGCATATCAACAAGACATCTTCAGCGGTACGTATTACACATTTTCCGTCAGGTATCGTTGTATCCTGCCAGAATGAACGTTCTCAGTTCCAGAACCGCGACAAGGCTATGGAGATCCTGAAGACCAAGCTTTACGAGATGCAGCAGAAGGCCCTGGATGACGAACGTGCCGACCTGCGTCGTTCACAGGTAGGTACCGGTGATCGCTCTGAGAAGATCCGTACCTATAACTTCCCTCAGGGACGTGTTACCGATCACCGCATTAAGCTGACATCCCACAACCTGACAGGTGTTCTTAACGGTGACCTGGATGAATTTATCGACGCCCTGACTGCAGCGGATCAGATGGCTAAGCTTTCCAAGAGTGAAGAAAACTTCTGAGGTAAAGACACATGAAAGTAGCTTTCCTGGTT
>JAGHUB010000372.1 GCA_018065025.1 Candidatus Equihabitans merdae | reverse complement strand
TGGATCGTCTGGCACCGGAAGTGCCATTTGTCTCTGACGTATTGGAATACCGTCAGCTGACCAAATTGAAGTCAACTTATGCCGATGCCTTGGCAGACTATATTGCTGAAGACGGCCGTATTCACACCACATTTAACCAGACCGTTACAGCTACAGGCAGATTGTCCTCACAGGATCCCAACCTGCAGAACATTCCCATGAAGACCGAGCAGGGGAGACTCATCCGTAAGTGCTTCATTCCCAAGGAAGGCTGCATCTTCGTAGATGCTGACTATTCCCAGATCGAACTGCGTATCCTGGCCCACATGTCAGGAGACGAAGCCCTTATCGATGCTTATCGGTCCTCTAAGGACATTCACGCCCTGACCGCTTCACAGGTATTTAAAGTACCCTTCGAAGAAGTCACACCATTACAGAGAAGAAATGCCAAAGCCGTTAACTTCGGCATCATTTACGGCATCAGCTCCTTTGGTTTAAGCCAGGGCTTATCCATTTCTCCCAAGGAAGCGGAGAAATACATCAAGGACTACTTTGCAGCATATCCTTCCATCCACGCCTTTATCCAGGGCATGGTAGAAGATGCTAAGAAGACCGGTTACGCCACATCACTTTACGGTCGTCGCCGGCCCATTCCGGAATTGTCCTCCGGCAACTTTATGCAGCGAAGCTTCGGCGAAAGAGCTGCCATGAACAGCCCCATCCAGGGGACTGCGGCAGATGTCATGAAGATCGCTATGATACGTGTATATGACAGGCTGAAAGCCGAAGGCATGGAAAGCCGCCTGATCCTGCAGATCCACGATGAACTTCTTATCGAAGCTCCGGAAAATGAAGCAGAGAAAGCATCCATTATCCTGATCGAGGAAATGCAGAAGGCCGCAGATATGTCGGTAGTTCTTGAAGCAGAGTGCAGTACAGGCACAGATTGGTACGAGGCTAAATAAATGATAATTGGTATAACAGGCGGAGTTGGCTGCGGTAAGAGTACCGTTCTCAATTATCTGTCTACGAAATATGGCGCAGAAGTTTATCGTCTGGATGAGGTGGCTAAGAGACTTCAGGAAAAAGGCGGCCCCCTCTACAATGGCATGCGTGAGCTCTACGGAGATGACTGTCTCCTGGAGGATGGTTCCCTGAATCGTCGGGCCATCGCCAAGAAGATGTATGCCGTGCCGGGTCTGGAAGAACAGACAAACGACCTGGTACATCCGGCGGTTATGGAAGAAGTAGAAGAAATCGTGGCTTCCTTTAATGAACGCCATTTCGGAAATGCTGAGGGAGAAGAGGAGGAAGAAATCGCCGAAGACGATGACGTTCCATTACCAAAGCCCTTGCTTGTAATCGAAGCAGCCCTGCTTATTGAAGCAGGTTATGCTTACATTTGTGATGAAATGTGGTATATTTATGCCCGTGAGTCTGTTCGAAGAGACCGCCTTAAAGTAAGTCGAGGTTACGATGACCGTCTGATCGACGGCATCGAAGCCAAGCAGCTTTCAGAAAATGTTTTCAGAGAGCATTGTCACTTTGTTATCGACAACAGCGACTCCTTCGAAGAGACCAAAAAACAGATTGATGAAAGGCTTGGTCAATGAGGCTATACAGCATCGCCAGCGGAAGCAGCGGTAATTGCATATGCGTTTCCAGTGGGAATTCCACCATTCTCATCGACGCCGGCATCTCCGGCAAGAAGATTGAGAGCGGCATGAACCAGCTGGATATGACCACAAGAGACGTGGAAGCCATCTTCGTCACCCATGAACACAACGATCATATTCGTGGGCTTGGGGTATTGGCCAGACGTTACGGCATTCCCATCTACGGATCCATCGGCACCATCAAAGCCATGGAGAAGATGGATGCCCTGGGTAAGATCCCGGAAGGTCTTATGCATGTGGTTGATCCCGATGCTATAACCACCATTGGCGACCTTGACATCGATCCCTTCCGCATCCACCACGATGCCGCCGACCCTCTTGGTTTTAAGGTGGTAAATGGTTCTAAGCAGATGGCTGTGGTAACCGATACCGGTCATTACGACGAGGAAATGGTTTCACATCTGACAGGACTGGATGTGGTCCTCTTAGAATCCAATCACGATGTGCGGATGCTGGAGACAGGGAGATATCCCTACTATCTCAAAAAACGAATCCTGGGAGAAAAAGGACACCTGTCCAATGAGACAGCCGGACAGATGCTGTGCCGCCTCCTTCATGACGACATGAAGAAGATCTTCCTGGGACACTTAAGCGGAGAAAATAACCTCGAAGCACTGGCTCTGGAGGCCGTTAAAGCTGAGATCGCCATGAGCGACATAAGCTA
>JAGHUB010000403.1 GCA_018065025.1 Candidatus Equihabitans merdae | reverse complement strand
GCCCTCTATATCGCTAATCATGCTAAAGATAAAGCAGTTGCTAAACGTTTTGTGAACGCACTTCGCGACGAGTGCAGCAGATTGGAAAGATATCCAGCAGTAGGATCAGTTCCTAAGGATCACTTGCTTCGCAGTCTTGGATATCGGTTCTTGATACATAAAGATCATCTTATCTTTTACTCGACCGATGAGGAAAAGAAGAAAGTAGATGTGCTGGCGATCTTCAACACGAAAAAAGATTATATGCGTGTCATTCGTAGATTTATTTAGATAATTTCAATTTTCTCTTGAATGCCTGGTGAGAATCATGAAGGCGGGAGGGTGTTGAGTCATTTTTCATCCAATCCTGCCACTTTTACGTCTGGACGGACATTTTTTACTGAATTTGCCCGAATTCTTAACAAGTGCTATAATATTTTTGTCAACATATGTTAAGAGGGTGAAATGATGAAGGACTTAGTTAAGGCAATCAGAACCCAACTTGGCTGTAATCAGGAGCAGCTTGCTATGCAGCTTGGTGTATCGCCCATTACCGTGAATCGCTGGGAAAACGGGAAGGCAAAACCTACCCTTATGGCTCAGAACAAGCTCTATGAGACATGCCTGGAATCAGGCGTGGATTTAGCCGATTACATTGTGAATAGCTGTACCCTGGAAGAGGATTTGATTCTTTATCATGCTTCACGCAAGGGGATTACCGGGCATATACAGCCCATCAGCAGGAGCAAATGTGACTTCGGTCGGGGATTTTATATGGGGACCGATCCCATCCAGCCCCTTACATTGGTATGCAATGAAGACAAACCGAAGTTTTATCAGGTCAAGATGAATCTTGACGGATTAAAGGTTTTGAACGTTGAAGTGGGTCTTGACTGGGCCATGCTTATTGCATATTTCCGTGGATATATGGAAGGCGAAGAGGCAACACCCATTTATGAAAAATATGCACATCTGGCAGACGATTATGATGTGATCATAGGGCATATCGCAGATGATCGAATGTATCAGGTCCTCACGGATTTCTTTGAGAGAAGAATTACGGACGCTGCTTTGATTGCAAGCCTGTCCGCTTTGGAGCTTGGCAGACAGTATGTGGCTGTTACTCAGAAAGCTTGCGACCAGATCCGGATCCTTGATGAAATAGAATTAAGCCGTCTGGAGCTACTGGCTTTGAAAGATCGAAGCGAAGTCAGAAGAAAAGAAGGTATTTCCCTGGCTGAAAGATGTGTTATTAAGCATAGACGAGACGGCCGATACTTTGACGAGATCTTGAAAGGGGTGGAAGCATAATGGAGAAATCCCTACAACGAGCCCTTTCGGAAATGCAGGCCAAGCTCTTTGAGATGACCGGCAATATGGGCTACGACAGTGCGGTCTTTATCAAAGCATTTATGAACTCGGATATAGCCAAAGGCTTGGACAGCGATTTTGATTTCATGCATTGGGCAGGTAAAGAATACATTCTGGAACGAATGCAGGACGAGATACCCCAGGCATTTGTAAGAGGCGGCAAGGTCTTCGACGGAGAAGCATTATACTGGACCGGGTACGTATACAGGCAGTGGCATTATATAACCGGTGAATCCAGCAAAGAAATCTACAAGCAGGCAAATGCCGCCACCATGAACACAAACTATTACGGCTTTCACACCGTAGATGTGGAACTCGCCATCGAATGGCTCAAAGAACTTAAGAGAAAGTGAAAAACAATGTTGGCACAGCTCCTTCGAGCTGTGCCTTTTTTGTTTAAGGAAAGACCGCCTACGGCGCTCCCTTGAATCAAAAGAAGAATTCACCCAGAAACGAACATGGTTACCAAATCGGTAATGGAGTTTTGTCAGCTGTTTACACGGCAGATGAGACGGTGTATAATTTTGTTACCAAAAAGGTAATGCAAAGGAGAACGCTGAACGATTTGGGGATCACGATTCATTACAAGAACAAAACCGCAGAAAAACAGTTTTCCTCGAAATACAAGAAAACATGGCGATATCCCGAAGCAGTCAAGAAGAAGCTGGAAGCGACTGAAAACTTTATTCTTAACGCAACTTCTTTACAAGATATTGTGAACTATCCTCCATTTCATTTTCATCCTCTGAAAGGAGACAGGAAGGGAGAATGGAGTATTTATTTAGGCAAGACTGGTTACAGGGTTGCGATGATTCCTTGCGATGGTGATGGTAACGAGATAATTGAGGGAGACATTATCGCTTGGTGTAAGTCGATTAAAGTAATATGTGTGACGGAGGTGTCAAACCATTATGAATAGTTTGTCTGAATATAAGGATATTGTGGCTTTTCACCCGGGCTACTATATTACTGAAGTGATTGAGGATCTGGGGATTAGTCAGGCAGAGTTCGCAAAGCGACTCGGGACCACAGGCAAGACGTTAAGTAAGCTGGTCAATGGCCAGATCAATCTTTCCAATGAGATTGCAAAGAAACTGGCTGCTATGTTGGGGACCAGTGTTGAGTTATGGGTTAATCTTCAGGCGACATATGATCAGAAGGTCATAGAGATAGAGCGTGAAAGAGATCTTGATGAGCAGATCGAGGTAGTAAAACAGTTGGATTACTCATATTTCGTGAATGTTGCCGGCTTGCCGCAGACTAAGGATGCCCGTGAGAAGGTGTCCAATCTTTGCAAGTATTTTATGGTGTCTGACCTAAGAATTCTGGGGGAACAGGATTTCTTAGTGAATATGTGGCCTGATATCAGCACTATTGAAGCAAGGCATGTCATTAATTCGCGGGCTTGGATCCAAACGGCCATCAATTATTCCGGCAACATAAAAACAGATCCCTTTGATTCAGAGAGGCTCAAGCGATATCTGCCGGAATTGAGAAGTATGACAGTGAAAGAGCCGGTTGATTTTATGCCAAGAATACAACAGGCTTTCTCAGAATGCGGTATTGCATTTGTACTTCTTCCTCACCTTAGAAATTCAGAAGTGAGCAGTGCTGTTAAGTGGGTTAGTTCAGACAGAGTGGTTTTGGCTATGAACAATAGAGGCCTGGACACAGAAAAGTTCTGGGTTTCTCTGTTCCGAGAGATAAAACACGTTCTGCAGCAGAAAGTGAAAACGATATTTGTTAACTCATCGGATACTAAAATGCAGAGCACAGATGAGGAGTTGGATACGGAAGCAGATAAGTTTGCTATGAACTGTTTAATTCCGCCATCAAAACTCAAGGCATTTGCTCCGAATAAACAGACGTCAGATGAAGAGATTTCTTCCTTCGCAGAGTCCATAGGGATCCATCCGGGTATCGTCGCCGGAAGACTTCAGCGTGACAAAATTATATCTTCCAGCAGATGTAATAAATTGAAGGATAAGTACATTATTGATTTCCCTGAATAATCGACGAGCAGGAAATGAATTGGCATCTTTTACGTTATAGGAAATTAAAAAGGATCCGTCCGGATGGGCGGATCCTTATCTTATTAATCTCGTCTAAACAAGTCTCTTGTATAAACCTTGTCGATCACATCATCCAGACAGCTGTCGTAGCGGTTGGCGATGATGGCCTGGCTGAT
>JAGHUB010000337.1 GCA_018065025.1 Candidatus Equihabitans merdae | reverse complement strand
AACAAGACCGAAAAGTAAGGAAGAAACACCAGCAAACATTAAGTATTGCTTTGTCTTATAGGACATACTATTTCTATTCATTTTTTGTGTCCCCCTCCGTTAATCAGAGTATCCCGCAATGCGGGATACCCTGTTACGAACAAGTTATGATTGTCTACTAACGATAAGATTAGTGTTCAACCGGAGTTGTGTTTGCCCAGTATGTTTCAACTTCAGCAGCAAATGCAGCACGGTCAACTTCGCCGGCAAGATATTTCTGCATAGCAGCACCAACGATGCTGTAATGATCATCCGGGTCATAGTTGTAGTTGGGAACCAGAGCGTCGTTGTCAGCATAAGCCTTCAGGCTGGATGACAGCGGGTCAAGAGCAGAAGCATCGATATTATTGAAGGCCGGAACCAGTGAGCAGTCTTCTGTCAGGAAGCTGTTACCTTCTTCATCGAATACCAGCCAGTTAAGGAAGTCCTTAGCGGCCTGAACCTGTTCTTCAGATGTGTTGTCGGAAGAGTCGATGAACATGTACTTAGAACCGCCACCAACGAGCATTTCGTTTGTGCCATCGTTCATGTTCTGCGGAACCGGCATCATACCCATGTTTTCAGAGTAGTCATATTCAGCGATCATGGACCAATCCCAGTTACCACCGAACATGAAAGCGATTTCGCCTTCAGCAAGCATCTGTTCAGAAACTTCACGTTCTGCAGAAATAGCAGAATCCTTAGCATAGTTAGCTTCCTTCAGGACATCGAATGTATCCATCAGAGAATTGAACTTTTCGTTGTTCATCAGATCGGCTTCGCCGGCATACAGAGACTGTACGAAAGCTTCAACAGCAGCTTCGTCGCCCTGTTCTTCATAAACTTCCTGGAAGTAATGAGCACCAAGAGACCAGTCTTCTTTCATGATACCAACCGGAGATTCCATACCGCCAGCCTGCAGAGCAGAGATGACATCTTTGAAACCGTCCAGAGTAGCACATGTTGCGGGATCGAATTCTTCGCCTGTGATAGCTTCGATAGCATCAGCGTTGTACATAACGCCACGGCCTTCTACGCACATCGGGAAACCAACAACTTTGTCGTTAACGCTGATAGCATAAGCTGTGTTAGCAACCCATTCTTCATCAGACATATCTACGGCATGTTCTTCAGCCAGAGCGTAGATATCCTTAGCATCAACCATGGAGATTGTGTAGGGATCGTTAGAAGAATACTTTGTTGCCAGGTGAGCTGCTACTGTGTCGCTGGAGTAATAAACTTCAACGTCAACACCAGTCATTTCGCTGTATTCAGCAGCCTTTTCTTCAAACTGAGACTGAATTTCAGACTTAGAGTTGAAGATTGTGATAGATACGCCAGTGCTTTCAGCTGCGCCTTCGCTGCTGCCGCCGCTGGCACCGCAACCTGCTACAGAAACTGCCATTAAAGCAGCGAGAGATGCGGCTGCAAATCTTTTCATTTTCATTTTACCTTTCCTCCTAGTTTACAATGAAAATAAATTAATAGTTACTTAGTCTGTAAGTTCTCCTCTATAAGAGCCTGAAACCAACTTAACAGGCCTATCTGAATATATCATTGCACTATATATGTGTCAATCGTTTGTCATATGCTTTTTCTCATTTTATCAATTATTCTAATATCCGTATTGTTAATTTAGGCGATATATCCAATGGATTGTCTATTCTATTTGTTTATTTCCACAGGAAAACATGACAATCCTTTAACACATCATATTGCTTTCTTATTCACGGTTTGATAAATTGTAGAGAACGTACATTATATTAATTTAGAAGGAATGGAATCGCATGAATAGATTATTTAATCAGAACACGCCATTTTGGAAATTTATGGGCCGGGTTTATGATGCCTTTGTCTTAAATGTTATGTGGCTGCTTTGCTGTATCCCCATCTTCACCATCGGACCGGCCACTACTGCTTTCTACTATGCTATGCTGGGAATGGTTCGGCAGGATGGAGGCTATATTTCCAAGGATTTCATCAAGTCGTTTAAGATGAACTTCAAGCAGGGCATCCAGCTTGGTCTCCCCATCACTTTGCTTGGTGCCTTCCTGGCTCTGGACATCTATCTGTGTTATCACGCCGGAAGAGGCATCTACTCTTTCTTCATGTTCTTCTTCGTGGTGATCTTCATCGTATGGTTTGCCGTCTCCTTATATGTCTTCGTCATCCTGGCTAAGTTTGAACGCAAGAACAAAGAGATCCTGATCTGGGCATTTACCTTCTGTATCAAGAACCTGCCCAGAACTCTGTTACTGATGCTGGAAGTTATCTTTGGCATCTGGGTCATTCATCTTCTGCCCGGTCTGGTTCTGATCATGCCCGGTCTGGTGGTAGAAAGCCACTGCGGTATTTTTTCCAAAATATTCGAGCCTTATCTGCCCACAACATACGATCCGGAATCAGAAGGCGAAACACCTGCCAACGAAGACTTCAATACAGATGATATTAACGATGTGAACCAGTGGCTCCTGTAATGGCAGGACCCGGAGGTAACTATGAGCAGTGAAAAAGTGCCTGTTTCACTTAAAGACTATATAAAAAGAGACATAACCACGCTGAAGGGATTGAAAGGAAAGGCCAAGCTTCGCTTTCTCTGGGACTATTACAAACTCCCCTTCGCTCTCTTACTGATCATATGCCTGGTAGTAGGGGTGACAGCTCACATGCTTTATGAAGGTCAGAAGCCCTGTCGACTGAGAATCTGTGCCGTACTTAATAACGAAATGGACTGCTCCCCCTGGTTTGATTCATTTGTTGAAGAGCTGAAAAGTGACGGGAAGAGCGGCGATGTGGATCTGAATCTGGATCAGCCCTTCGATTACGACAATCAGTATTACTACATCCAGGAGATGGAAGTCATGACAACCATTTCTTCTTATCGTATGGATGTGGCTATCTGCAATCCTGATCTTTACAGTTATCTGCTGGCCCTGAACGCCTGCATGACTCTGGATACGGCATTGCCTGCTGATCTTTATAATTCACTGAAAGCAGAAGGCCGTATCGATCACACTCTGGCCAATCTCCAGATCGACGAATACGGCGAGGTTCATCCTGAGGACGGCATCGAAGGTGATTACGGGATCATATTGAACGGCACCGACTTTGCGAACACCTACAATGTCCCTGAAGACGGTGACCATGAAGAACCCTTGTATGCGGTTATCATCTCAAACACAGACCATCTGGACGATTGTGTAACACTGATTCGACAACTGACCAAATAATAATCCACGAAATACCACAAACCTGATCACAGATTAAAGTATATACGACAAAACCAGCAGCTATTCTCACCGAATACTGCTGGTTTTAATTATCTTAATTATACGTAGTTTTTGTATTAGGTCGTCTCACGCTCTACCAGATGAACCGGAAGCAGAGTACGTTTAGCAACAGTCTTTCCTGCTACTGCATTGTGCAGCAACTGTATGGCTATCTCAGCCATTTCTCTCACCGGTTGATGAATGGTGGTCAGCTGCGGTGTGGTGACTGTAGCAACCATGGAATCATCGAATCCGATGACCTTCATCTGTTCCGGAACCTTAATGCCTAATCTGCTGCATACGCGGATGGCCTGAGCAGCAATAACATCACTGTTGGCAAAGATACCGGCGATCTGAGGATTCTTCTTCAGTGCATCTTCCAGGAGCTCGATATAATCCATCGCATCGAATTGCTTGACCTCTGTACTGACTTCAGGATAAGGAATGTGATTCTCATCGCACACCTTTCGGAAGCCTGCTCCTCGGTGGTCAGCCGGCATAGGTGTATCAGACCAGCCACCAATATGAAGTAAAAACTTACAACCGGACTGAATCAGTTTCTCAGTAGCAAGTTCGCCGCCTTGGATGTTGTCACATTCTATAGAAGCGGTGCTGGAATCGATATAACGCTCCATGGTAATTACCGGCACATCCATGCTGGAAAATGTTTCTGTCTTAACGCCTGCACTGAACAGGATCAGACCTGCCACACGATTGCGAGTGCACATATCCACGTACTCCAGCACCTTCTCATCTTTACCCTGAGAATTACAGAGGATGATTTTATAACCTGCTTTCTGAGCGAAATATTCAACATTGCTGATCATCTCAGCAAAATAGGGATGGCGAATATGGGGTACGATAACCCCGATGGTATTTGAACTCTTATTATGTAATGATCTGGCCAGTTCGTTGGGCTGATAATTCAGCTTCTTCATAGCTTCCGCGACCTTTTCTCTGGCCTGGTCACTGATGTACCCTCGATTGTTCAATACTCGTGAAACCGTTGTCACTGTTAATCCGGCTTCTTTCGCCACATCCTTTAATGTTGCCATCTTATAGTCTCTCCCACACGATATACACAACTTACCCTGTCGTCTGAAGATTCTCTAAACCACTACGGATTATAGCGGAATTGCACACATTTTTCTATCCAAACTTTAAAATAAAAATTTGTAAAAAGTTGCCACTAACCGGATTAATCTATCTCATAGATTTCATAATCTTCCAGCCCACTAAAGTCAATATCCAGAGCTGCGTAGGGATGATCTGTTTCGAAAGTACCGATCATGCCATCCTGTTTTGAGAAGACTTCGAGGATTCGATCATCGACGATGAACAGCAGCTCTCTCTCTTCTTTAGAGACATGATAGGACTTATTGTCAATTCGCAGACGGCCGGCATTCTGAGTATATTCGACTACTGTACCATTAAGTTTCCAACGCAATTCGTTGCTGCCTTCTTCTTTCAGTTTGACGTAAATAACAACCGCTTTTCTGTAAGCTTTGTCATGAATGTGGACCACGTCATCCTTCATATCCAGGAACTGAGAGATGGGACTGGCGTGTTCCATCAATTCTCTGATGGGTTTCTGAATCAAGATCCACTGGCCATCTTTCTTCTTACAAGACATTTCCACAGGAATACCATAGGAACTTGTGAAGCAACGACCGTCATTTCTAAGACGCAGCCAGGGAATGGAAATGATTCGATCCTCTACACCGCTGAAAGTCTGAGCAGCATAGGGAACACTTGACAGATAAGTAGAGTGCTTCTTTCCGTCGGAATTAAAGTGATAGCCATCGAATTCACCAATATAGTAATAGCCATCGGCAGATCAGAAGAACCAGCAGCTTTCTCCGTCCGGACTCTTCAGATTGAAGAGATCAGGGCATTCCCAGCCACCATCCAGAGTAAACTCATGGGTCATCTCCCAGTCCTTAAGATTCTCTGAACGCAAGACAGCAAAATCATTTCCCTTAGTCCAGAGAACCATGATATAGGCCTGACTTTCTTCATGCCAGAAAACCTTAGGATCGCGAGTATCCTTATAAATAACCGGAACACAAGGGTCTTCCATCTTAACCAGAGTCTCACCGCCATCCAGACTGTAGGCGATTCTCTGTGTAAACTCCAGATCTCCACTCCAGGGATTGACGCCACCGGAAGCTGTATAGAAGAATATCAAAGCCTCTTTGGGAAGCCCCAGAAGCTCTCTGTCGTTTCTGATGGCACAGCCTGAATACATGGTGCCGTTCTCATCCGGAAACATAACAGGGTCTTTCTGTTCCCAATGAAGCATGTCCGGGCTTACAGCATGCCCCCAGGACATGTTATTCCAGACAATATCAAAGGGATTATACTGATAGTAAAGATGGTAGATCCCATCGGCATATACCATGCCGTTGGGATCATTTGTCCATCCACTATCAGCGGTAAAATGGATCGCAGGTCTGATTTCAGATGAAGCGATGTGATTCATCTCATCAGTGGTGTATATAGCCTGACAGAATGTCTCAGCCATATCTCCACACAGTTCCAGAACCTCTCCTTGGTACTCCTCCACCGGAAGCTGTGTGAAATATTTAGTCGGATACTCTTGGGCACCACTACGATCCATGGGGATGTTGAATTCCATAACCTTTTCAGGTTCCTGTCCTTCCTTAATAAGAAAGAACTCTACCAGTGCACATTCTTTATCGACGGCAACGGGTATACTAAGATATTTTGCATCGATCAGATACTGTTTCTTCATGATCTCTTATCTCCATATCGCATTTATATTGAAACGCCCTGAAACTGTCATATTTTGACCGTTAGAAGCGTATGTCAATCCTATGACATATTCTATATATCCTTCTTAACTATATAAACATCATGAGTAACCAATTATTTCCCCGGTTTTTTAGTTACACATCACATTGTTGAACAAGTGCCGATAACTTACAATGCAGTAGGACGTTATAAGACGATGATTAGCGCCTATAAGGCGTAACACAGATAATCATAGATATTCTAAGGAGGATATATCAAATGGCATCATTATCACTGAAGCACATCGAGAAAAAGTATCCGAACGGTTATCATGCTGTTCATGACTTCAACCTTGAGATCGCTGACAAAGAGTTTATCATCTTCGTTGGTCCGTCAGGTTGCGGTAAGTCCACAACACTGCGTATGATCGCCGGTCTTGAAGATATCTCCGATGGTGAATTCCGTATCGATGGCGAACTGATGAACGATCGTGAACCCAAGGATCGTGATATCGCCATGGTTTTCCAGAACTACGCTCTGTATCCGCATATGACCGTTTACGATAACATGGCTTTCAGCCTTAAGCTTCGTAACGTTCCCAAGGATGAAATCGACCAGAAAGTTCGTGAAGCTGCTAAGATCCTTGACCTGGCACATCTGCTTGATCGTAAGCCCAACGCTCTGTCCGGTGGTCAGAGACAGCGTGTAGCTATGGGTCGTGCTATCGTTCGTAACCCCAAGGTCTTCCTGATGGACGAACCGCTGTCCAACCTGGATGCTAAGCTTCGTGTTCAGATGCGTATCGAAATCTCCAAGATCCACAAGAACCTTGGTACAACAATCATCTACGTAACACATGACCAGACAGAAGCTATGACTCTTGGTACCAGAATCGTTGTTATGAAAGACGGTATCATGCAGCAGGTTGACTCTCCGCAGAACCTGTACGACAAGCCCGGTAACCTGTTCGTAGCCGGTTTCATCGGTTCTCCGCAGATGAACTTCATGGATGCTATTGTTGGTATCCAGGGCGATAAGGTTACACTGACTGTTGGTAACAGCACTATGGAAGTTCCCGCTTCTAAGAAGCAGGCTCTGATCGATGGTGGTTATGACGGCAAGACTGTTGTCCTTGGTATCCGTCCGGAAGATATCTTCGAAGCTGACGATCCCGCCGCTCCGAAGGGTCTGACAATCGATACAAAGATCAAGTTCTATGAACTGCTTGGCGCCGAAGTTTACCTGTACTTCGATATGGAAGGCACACAGATGACAGCTCGTGTTCCCTCCACAACAAAGCTTCATCAGGATGACATGGCCAAGTTCACTCTGAACATGGAAAAGATCCATCTGTTCGACAAAGAAACAGAACTGACTATCACAAACTAATTCCTAACCAAATTAAGTGATTTCTTTTCATACCCCAGAGAATGTATAATGTTCTCTGGGGTATCCTTTTACCTCCCCCAATACACAATCTTCTGCATGACTCATTTTGATAAAAATGACGGAGTGATATTCCATGAGTAACGATAAGCTTACAAAATCGATTCGTGAATTAAACAGGCTGACGGGACTTTCCCTGCAGATTCCGGATGATGCCTCACTTTCTGCTGAGGAATCTTCCCGTGCCATCGAACAGATTCAGTCACTGATCGAAGCCTATGCTGAAAAAAATGATCAGACAACTACTCTGAAGCGTCTGATCACAGGAAATATCGATACACATGAAATCCCCCATGTGGCTAAGCGTTTTCATTTTGATATCAAAGCACCTCGTGCCCTCTTTCTGATTGAATCAAAACAGGATATGGACGAAACGGTGCTTTCTATTCTGAGGAATTCCTTCCCTGATCGAGGCAACACTTGGTTTATACCTATCCATAACAAGCAGATTGCTATGGTTTCTACCTACAGCAAAAAGCCCGCCCCTGAACAACTTCAGGAACAGGCTTATCTGGTTATGGATATTCTAAATGCTGAAGCTATGATCCGGGCCAATGTAGCCTACAGTGCCGTAGTGGAGCAGATTGAACACTTATCTGATAGATTCAAAGACGCTGTTCTGGCCTTAAAGGTTGGCCTCATCTTCTATCCTGAGCAGCACATATATGCCTACAATGCTCTTGGACTTGGACGACTCATCTACGGGCTGACAAAGGATCAATGTATTCCCTACATGTTGGAAGCTATCGGTCCTGGTTACGAAGAAATCCTTCTTCCAGAGACAGCCCATACCTTCAATTGTTTCTTTGAGAACAATCTAAATATAGCTGAAACAGCTCGTAAACTCCACATGCATCGCAATACTTTGATCTATCGACTGGAACAGATTCAGAAACAAACCGGTTTAGATGTGCGTCAGATTCGAGATGCCATGACCTTTAAGACAGCCCTGTTGATTATGAATTATCTGACCACACTATCTTAATAGCTAACAAAAATACCTTAAATCGGCTATTATGAAACAAAACATAACATGTAACGAACAAGACCTGGTGGATAACCACCAGGTCTTGCTTGTATATATGCTTTTGTGTACGTCCTCAACAGTTGAATTTCTGAGAACTTTCACGCTTTTATGCCATGTATTTTTTTAATGCTTTCAGCATATTGCTTTCGACGGGAAGCATCTGACGCTTTGTGTAGGCACTGGAAATACGTTCATGTATCTCTCCTACCTTCTCCTGACTCAGATAAGGAAGTAAAGATTCTGCCTGCCCGATCATAGCACGTTTCATCAGATCCGTTGTAGAATCTGACTCTACGGGTCTGACCTGCATCAAAATGTCGCAGGCGATGGCGGCAGCTTCCTGCTGCTCTTCAAGGCTTGCCTCCTGCATCATCTCAAGAAGCTTCTCGCGGTTAGCTACAACCTTATCCAGGAATTCTTCAGAAAGACGATCTCTCTCCGTGGTTACCAGCTCACCGCCCAGCATTCTGGCTAGCTTGCTTCCAAACTTTCCTTTTCTTTTACCGCCCTTAACTTTACTACCTAAAGCTCTGATAGCATTCGTAAACTCTTCATAGATTGTCTCAAACTGCGCCGCAGTTTCATTGAGCATTGTCATGTTATCTACCCTCTATTCATTTAGAAAGCCCGCGTGGGTGCTCGCGGGCTTTCGTCATAGCGTTATAACTATCTGCTTAAGCAGACAGCTTTGACTGCACATTATTTTTTATCGACGAACTTTTCGATGGGTTTGATGCCCATAGCCTCGAAGGATTCTTTGAAAGGTGCGTAAGCAATACCCTTTTCGGTGATGATACCTGTTACCAGGCTGTGATCTGTAACGTCGAAAGCCGGGTTAACAACGCCAACACCTTCCGGTGCCATACGTTTTTCGTACCACATCTCTGTAACTTCTTCCGGCTTACGCTGTTCGATATGGATCTCATCACCTGATTCCATAGTCATATCGATTGTGGAAGACGGTGCGCATACATAGAAAGGAATACCATAGTGCTTAGCGATGATAGCTACACCTGATGTACCAATCTTGTTAGCGAAGTCACCGTTTGCAGCAACACGGTCGCAGCCAACAAAGATGATACCGATCTTGCCGGACTTCATAGTGTAGGAAGCCATATTATCGCACTGTACATAAGTGTCGATACCGGCAGCCTGCATTTCATAAGCGCTCAGTCTGGCGCCCTGAAGGAGAGGTCTTGTTTCATCACAGTATACGTGAAGATCATTCTTGGGATCCCAGCCATTTTCAAGAGCGATGTACATGGGAGCTAAGGCTGTACCGTACTTAGCTGTAGCCAGAGTACCGGCGTTGCAATGTGTCATGATACCAACACCTTTGCCCAGCTCTTCAAGAAGTTCATAACCATACTGACCGATGTTACGGCTGATCTGAATATCTTCTTCACGGATAGCGTCGGCTTCTTCCATCAGGCGAA
>JAGHUB010000244.1 GCA_018065025.1 Candidatus Equihabitans merdae | reverse complement strand
GCATTGGAGATAGCTACAAGATGGATGGGACCTTCGGTATCAGGTGCTTTGAATGTGGCATTACCATCTTCGTCAGTAAGAATGTCTTCGATTTCTTCCACAGCACCGGTTAAGGGATCTAAGTAACCAAGTTTGATACCTTCAAGCGGTTTAGCATCTTCCCGCATAGATTCACCATCGGCGTACATGTAGCCAACCCAACCAACAGTGATGCCGGAAACATTAACTGTGATGTCCTTACCGGTATATACTGCTTCAGGTGCATCGATATAGGTCAGGCTATCCATAGCCATCATATCCTGATAGATATAGAAATCGACCAGATCACCACTGGTAACAACAGCCTGGTTAACTGTAAGGCCATTGTAGCCACCCCAATCCTGCAATTCACCATCATTGGGAACTGCCATATTGATCAGGAAGCCATTGTTGCCACTTTCGATACCGAACAGTGTAGTGACATATCCGTTATCAGCGACTACCAGATAATCAGCGGCAGTTTCAGCTGTAAAGGCATCGCCAAATGTCAATTCCTGAGCTCTGACCAGAGCATCCAGAGCACTGACACGACCTACGACCTGGTCTGTGTAACCATAGCTTTCAGCCAGGTCACTTTCTACAACTTCACCAAGGGGAGCATGCAGATAAGAATCTGCGTACTGAGAACGAATCTCGACAGCAGCTACAGCCGGCAGAATTGTGATGTCATCCACAGTAGCATCCGGTTTCTTTGATTCCTTGATAGAGTCCGGAACGATGGAGATGTACATAGGATTACTGAACTCATTACCTGCAGCAACTCTTGAAGTGCTGCTGAATACAGCAACTAATGTGTCTTCCAGACTAGACAGCGGCAGAACGAAATAATAATCGTCATCAGCCTGATACCAGTCAACTTCGTGATCGGTGGCTTCATACTTATCCTCTGTCAGAGCAAGCAAGTTACGATTTTTCTTTGCCTGGTGTGCTCTCAGAAGGTATGTACCATCATCCAGCAGAGTGACAGTAGCATTGTCCATAGCATACATGCCTGTTGGCTCACCATCACCATTGACAACACTGAGAGTGACGTCAAATGTGGTAGCGGGTCTGTGCAGATCAATGGTGTATATTCTGCTTGTTGTCTTATCGACATAAGAAGTTACTGTGATCTGAATCTGATCAGCACCTGTGATATCCAGATCTTCAAGAGCCCAGGAACCTACAGGATAAGCATCCGGTGTCAGCGGATATACGTTGATAGCATCACCGACCGGTTCGCCATCCTTCATAAGCTGAACATCAACGATATCGGCATTGTCCTGCTTATTGTTTGTAGCATTGGTGTACTTCTGAAGCTGCTTAGCAGACAGAGAGATCTTTTCTGCTTCGCCAACTTCCAAAATGTATTCAGTTTCAGCAGTGTTGACAACAGGCAGGATAGGAAGGTCTGTATCGCCATCCTTAGCGATCAGACTTGTGATAACCGGATGGACATACTTAAGGTTTGCGCTGCCCGGATATACCATGTAATGAAGAGCATTGGGTTCAGCAAGGCTTGTGTCACCCGGTGTTACTGTAACGACAATATTCAGGATCTTTGTGGGATCTGTTGTGAACTGGTCTGCAGGAACAACGATGCCGATACCACTCTGGAGAGGTGTGGTATAAACATTATCATCGCCATCATACCAGGCAGACAATTCAATAGTATTATAGTAGCTTGCTGTTGTAACCTTAGCATTCAGCAGATGAGCTGCACTGGCACTTGATCCCCAGCTTGTATTTGAATCCTTTGCATTTGTAAACTTATAAGATGTCACATAAGAACTGGGACCGGCGAAGATTTCAACATCTGAAACCTTTGTCAGTGAAGAAGGATCGATAGGTGTCTCGCTTTCTGCAACATCAAAGGGGATGGACAGGTCGAACAGGTTATAGTTATAGAATGACTGTCCTGCAGCGAAGTTAGCTGATCTTCCGTTGTCGGTTGTATTTCTGTGATTACCTGCCGGATCACCCATGTTGGATGTCGCTGTGTAGAAGCTATCCAGAACATTCTGACCCGGAATGATAGCATCGAAAGTCAGTACGCTGTTAGCAGAGCTGATGTAATCGTACTGTGTACCTTTACTGCTGATGGTATAGGAACCATTCAGTGTGGCAACATTCTTTGCTGTGCCTTGATAGCCGGGGTTGTAGATACCGGACATCTTGGGAAGAGGAGTGTTTAATCCATGAAGAGTGACGGATACACTATCACCAACCTTGACATCTACCGTGTCATTTTCAGCTGATTCACCGCTTGTGTTGTTCTTGAAAGTATAACCGATCTTAACCGCGCGAACGGGAAGGCATGCCATACCAAAGCTTCCTTCTGCCCAGATCAGGTTATTACCTTCTACTACCGGAACGTTGTAGATGCCATCTTCTGCTTCTACATTAACCGGCACACCGTTACTTACAACAGTGATTGATTCAACACCTGCAGGAGCAATTGAGAAAGTACCTGTGTCACCTGCATAGTAATATGTATCAAATTCTGCATCCCAGCTATCCTTACCAACGATATTCCAATTGATCTTGGCAAGCTCACTGCCTACATTGAAGATAGCAACAGCATAGTTTTTATTGGCTGTTTCGGGGTATGTGCCGCCAAGAGCGGTATTACCGCCAACAACAATCTTGTCATAGGAAACTATGACAACAGCTGTACCCGGCTTCAAAGCCTTGACATCCATCCAGTTGTTGCCGCCGTTACCTGTACACTTATCTGTAACAGGGTTCAGGGA
>JAGHUB010000033.1 GCA_018065025.1 Candidatus Equihabitans merdae | reverse complement strand
AAACGGTGGTCTTGCCGCAATCCGGACAATCATAAGCCGGGATACGATGACCCCACCACAGCTGACGTGAGATACACCAGTCGCGGATATTGTTAAGCCAGTTAAGGTATGTCTTATCGAAACGTTCCGGAACGAATGTCAGATCGCCATTGTTCAGAGCTTCGATAGCGCCCTTGGCCATTTCACCCATCTTAACGAACCACTGGGGCTTGATCATGGGTTCAACAGTTGTGCCGCAGCGGTCATGTGTACCAACAGCATGTGTATGAGGAACAACCTTGACCAGCAGGCCCTGGTCTTCCAGATCCTGGACCATAGCCTTACGGGCTTCATAACGATCCATGCCGGCATACTTGCCGCACAGATTGTTCATGGTAGCATCATCGTTCAGAATGTTGATTTCTTCCAGGTTGTGACGCTTACCAACTTCAAAGTCGTTGGGGTCATGAGCCGGTGTGATCTTAACGCAGCCTGTACCGAATTCTTCATCAACATATTCGTCGGCGATAACCGGGATCTCACGATCGGTCAGAGGCAGTTTCAGCATCTTGCCAACGATATCTTTATAGCGTTCGTCTTCCGGGTTAACAGCAACAGCTGTATCACCGATCAGAGTTTCCGGACGTGTTGTGGCGATTTCAACGAAACGACCTTCTTCGCCAACTACCGGATAATTGATGTGCCAGAAGAAACCGGCCTGATCTTCGTGTTCTACTTCAGCATCAGAGATACTTGTCTGGCAGACCGGACACCAGTTGATGATACGGGAGCCTTTGTAGATGTAGCCTTTTTCATAGAGGCGCATGAAGACTTCCTGAACAGCTTCTGAGCAGCCTTCATCCATGGTGAAACGTTCTCTTTCCCAGTCAGCGGAAGAGCCCAGTTTGTAGAGCTGTTTTACGATACGACCGCCGTACTCTTTACGCCATTCCCAGCAGTGCTTAAGGAATTCATCACGGCCGATTTCATCTTTATCGATGCCCTGACTCTTCAGGTGTTCGATAACCTTAACTTCTGTAGCGATGGCGGCATGGTCTGTGCCGGGCTGCCACAGAGCTTCATAACCCTGCATACGTTTCCAACGGATCAGGATGTCCTGGAGAGTGTTGTCCAGAGCGTGACCCATGTGCAGCTGACCTGTGATGTTGGGCGGCGGCATAACGATGGTGAAGGGTTTCTTTTCTTTATCTACTTTGGCATGAAAATAACCTTTGCTGAGCCATTTCTCATACAGCTTATCTTCGATGCCGCTGGGATCATATGTTTTTGCGAGTTCTTTTTTCATGATACCTTGTTCCTTCTTAATATGGTTTCTTATGATTTCTGCATAGTCAGCAGTTTATCTTTAAGTTCATCTTCAAGACGACGAAGTTCAACTTCGGCGGCAGCACGTTTTTCACGGCCTTCAGTCTGAATCTTGGCCACTTCATCCAAAGTAGCAATAAGTGTTTCGTTGGTGTGTTTGAGAGTTTCCATATCGACGACACCGCGTTCGGAAGCCTGAGCTGTGGCGATAGTGGCCTGCTTCAGAGTCTCAGCGTTGCGGTTAAGCAGTTCGTTGGTCATCTCTGTAACAGCATTTTCAGCCTCAGCAGCTCTGGTGGAATTCTCGATACCCATAGCCAGAACCATCTGATTCTTCCACAGAGGAATGGTGTTGACCAGTGTAGACTGAATCTTTTCTACCATGGTTGTATCATTGCTCTGGATCATGCGGATCTGGGGAGCTGTCTGAATGGAGACCATTCTGGTCAGTTCCAGGTCATGAAGCTTCTTCTCAAAACGAAGAGCCTGTTCTTCCAGGTCTCTGGCATACTGAGCATCCTCAGCCAGACCGGACTGTTCTGCTTTGGCCTTGGCCTGTGCCAGTTCGTTGACACGGAAGTCTTCCAGGCGACGCTTACCGGCCAGGATGTACATGGTCAGTTCTTTATAGTAAGTCAGGTTGCTGGCATACATTTTATCCAGCATAGCTACGTCTTTCATCAGAG
Organism: Candidatus Equihabitans merdae; assembly: GCA_018065025.1. Taxonomy (GTDB): domain Bacteria; phylum Bacillota; class Clostridia; order Lachnospirales; family Lachnospiraceae; genus Chordicoccus; species Chordicoccus merdae. Next base: position 7,983 of record JAGHUB010000033.1, on the reverse strand, counting down.
TGATCTGATGTTTCTGAAGAGCCTCCACAACACGATCTACGTTCTTGGCTGCTTCATCATATTTAACTTTAAGATCATCGATCTTGCGGCCGCCTTTTTTGAAGACACCGAAGAGACCCTTCTCTTCTTTAGCATTGGGATCGAAATCTTTCAGTGTGCTGACGACATTTGTAAGCATATCACCGACTTCGCCAAGTTCCTTAGTCTTAACACTGGCCAGTGCTGAATCAGAAAATGCGGACATCTTCTGCTGTGTGCCGGCGCCGTACTGCAGGATAGCATTGGTATCGCCAAGGTTGATCTGCTTGGAAAAATCAATAACCTGTTTCTTCTCAGCTTCTGTCAGCATGCTGTCGTCGATAACAGCTGCCTTGGGTTTCTCCGGCTCTGCCACCTGAACAGCTTCCGGTTCCGGTGCTGCACCAAATGATAAAGAGGGGGCCGGTGCTTCGGCCATAGCGGCTGCGCCGCCCATCAGATCACTGTTCATAGCTTCCTGAGCTGCTGCGCTATCGAACATTTCGTTACCCATAGTCTTGCCTCCGTATTATTTTTAAAGATTTGTATTATTCTTTTATTTAAGTCTGATCTCTTCTGTAGCCATAGCCATGGCCTGTTCATCGATCTGAGCTTTCAGTTCATCAAGTGTAGGACCATTTTCCCACTCACCGCTAGCAGCTTCCTCAGCCTTCAGTTCACCTTCGGTGAGGCCCTGCTGTCTCATGACAGTCTTCATAACAGAAATATCTGTGGACAGGTCCATAGCTTCATCTTCAAAGAAGCTGTCCAGAATGCCTTCGAAACCTTCATTAAAGGTATCCAGAGATTCTTCGATCTCCTTCTCAGCCTGAACAAGAGATTCGCCCTGGATGGGTTCCCGGATCATATCGCGGTAAGCACTGATCAGTTTCTGAGTAGTGGGCATGTAGTAATCCATCAGCATATTGAGTTTGTCGGCTCGCTCCGGTTTCTCAGCCACTGCTTCGAAGATACGTTTAACGATCTGCTCCATGCGGGTCAGCTTGTCTGTGACATAAGGATCAGCGATATCGTCGTTGGCTTCGCGAATGAAATCACCATAGGCTTTGCCCTTCTTAAGAATGGCTTTAACCTTGGGTTTGTAACCGGCGTACTCGGCATCCTCTGCTTCTTCTACGGCTTTGAGCTCTTCTGCTTTGCGCTGGACTTCCTTGTACTCATTGTACATCTCGTCAGTGATCATGAAGGTCTTCTCAGCCTTGTCGAAATGCCCCTGAGGGAATACACCGCTCTTGGCCAGTTCTTTTAATTCCTTGACAGCCTTCTTCTCAGAAATACCGGCGGCCTCTGCAAGCTGCTGAACCGGTGCATACTTTTTCTCTTTAAGAAGTGCTGCATATGCTTCCAGATGTTTCTTCTTGGCTCTCTGGAAGAAACCTGAAATGCCAAGACCTCCAAACAACACACCAATAGCCAGCAAACCGGCTCCCAGAATTCTGGAAAGGATAAAACCATCTGCCCAGGCAACCGCCCCGGCTGCACCAAAGACCAGAAGGCCTGCCAGACCCACGATCAGCATGCCGTTGCCGCCGCCAACCTTGTTGGAACGGATAAAAACGGGGGCCTTATCTTTCTTCATAGCCTGAGCAAAACGCTCTTTGATATGTCTTGCCTGATCATTGGTACTATAGGTGATAGGCTTTTCTCTGTGATAGGTGTACTGTTGCTGTACAGCCTGATGAGGATCGACTTTGCTGCCGACATTTCCTGCCTGATTATTGGCCCAGTAAGGAGAATCCTTGTATGTCTTCTTGCCTGTACTGCGGGTCCATCCCGGAGCATCCTCACTGATATTGCCCTGTTTGGGAGGCTTGCCTGTAGCCCAACCGGGCTGCTTGGCTTTCATTTCCTCGGCTCTGATTCTGGCACGCTCCTGTGCTTCCAGTTCCCGACGCTTAGCCTGTTCTTTAAAAATGTCACCGATATCACGGCTCATGGAGGAGAAATCATTGCTGAAGATAGCCTGATCCACCACATCTACAGCCTGCTCGATGCCATCAAATAATTCATCTATCATGGAATGTCCTCCGATTCAAATCGGCTTGTTTACAAGTAAAAAATGATGATACCGCAGATAATGAGCAGATTGCCCAGAACCTTTTTCTTGGTAATAGGTTCTCTGAAGAAGGCAAAACTCAGCAGCATGATCCAGATGTTGGCGATGGATTCCATGACGGGACTGTTCTTATAATCTACACCCTTTGAAAAGATGAAGATATTGAAGAACATGGTGCCGAACATGATGCCGTAACCAAGAATAACTTTCCAGTTGAGATATTCTCCGAAGACGCCCTTGTGCTCTTCCATGGCACTCTTCTTAAGAAGTATCTGTGCAAATGAGGCTATAGTCGCCGACAGCGCGATGCCCCAGATCCATGGATTAGCGAACATCCTGATTTACCAGCATGATCCCTGCGAATATCACGATAACACCCAGGATATTCTGAAGGGTCACCCTTTCTCCGAAAATAAGTACGGCCCAAAGCATGGACCAGAAGATAGCAAATGCTCTGTTGGCATAGGCGATGGAAAGATCCACTCGCTTAATGATCTGCTGCCAGAAAATGGCGTAGAAGCCTAATGCGAAGACCTCCAGGAAGAGCCACAAGATCCATCCAAATGACATGAACGGAAAGCGTGATGTCATCTTAGAGCAGATGCCGGACATGGTATAGACCACCACCCCTGACTGGATAAGCAAGAGGGATAAAACGGTGATTTTTTTCTTAACAGGAGACTTTTCTGTCGTCATGTTCTCCTTGTTATCAATTTCTGAATTCATCTGTTCCTCTCAAAAAAACGTAATGAATAGAAGTGCGCACACACTCTATCCTATTCTATCACAAAAGAGCCGTTTTCTCCAATAGATTACCCATGTCCTTAATTTTGTGCTACACTGTCAGCATAATATCAATTGATGAGGCAGCAACGTTATTAATACACATTATTTTAAGATTTTTGTTCTGCCGGAAAGGACTTATTTATGAGCATGGAATCAATGGACGATTACCTGGATATGCTGGATGCATCATTTCGCGACATCCGTCGCGGGGATATTGTTGACTGTCAGGTAGTAGGCATTTCTGATACAGAGGTAACTGTTGATCTGCAGTACAACTGTGCCGGTATCATTCGCTCCGATGAACTCAGCGGCGATCCTTCATTTTCCATTAAAAGTGACGTACAGATCGGCGATACTTTCCAGGCTGAAGTTATTTCTATGGATGACGGCCGCGGCAATCTGCTCCTGTCCAAGAAGAGAGCTGACAATGCTACTTCCTGGGATCGTTTCGGAGAAATGATGGACAACAAGACCGTTGTTGATATGAAGATCACCGAAGCTGTTAAAGCCGGTGTTATCGGTTATATCGACGGCAGCCGCATCTTCGTGCCGGCTTCCAAACTGGCCCTTGATTTTGTAGAAAATACGGATGAATGGGTTGGCCAGACCATCTCTGTCCGCATGATCACTGTTGATCCGGAAAATGAACGTCTGGTAGCCAGTGCCCGTGACGTCCTCCGTGACCGCATCGAAGAAAAGAAATCTCAGATGGTTTCTAACCTGCAGGTTGGTCTGATCACAGAAGGTACTGTTGAGACACTGCAGCCCTATGGCGCTTTCGTCTCCATCGGCAATGGCTTAAGCGGCCTGGTACACATCTCTCAGATCACCTCAACAAAGCGTCTGAAGCATCCCAAGGAAGCTCTGGCCACCGGCGATAAAGTTAAAGTTAAGGTTATTGCTGTTAAGGATGGCAAGATTTCTCTGTCCATCAAGGATGCCGAAGACCGTGAAGCTGAAGCCGTCACTGAAGAGACTGTAGAGATTCCGGAAGCTGAGAATCTAGCCACTTCATTAGGTTCATTACTGGCAGGCCTGAAGCTGTAAATAATAAAAGCGAACAGCAAACGAGCACCTGACCGAGGTTCAGCTACTGGGAGCGATTTTAATTTAATACTCTAAACCAAAAGGAGACACCCCACTTGGTGTCTCCTTTAATATTTGTACTAGATTGAATTGATCCGAAGATTCAGTCTTCCTCAGCCAGCTCCAGGGCTTCCTGCATCTGCTCAGCAAATACTTTGATGCGGTCAGTCTGGATGACGGGTTCTACTATGTTGCTGCCCTTGCGGTTCATGACGTTGGTAAACATCTTGATGAAGAACTTCTCAAAGCCCTTGGCATTCTCCATCTTCATCTCGCCGCCGAAGGAATCCATAGCTACAGCAGTGCGGCTAATGGATGAGGGGAAGTTATTCTTCAGCATCATGGGTGTCTGATCCAGCATCATGTTACAGATGAAGTAACCGGTGCGGTTTTCTGCCAGCACCTTCTCATTATTTTCCAAAAAGGTGCGAACCGGCTTCAGAATCTTGCCGGCGTGAATAGGAGAACCTACCACAACAGCAGTGTATTTAGATGGGTCCGGCATCTCTTTAGCCAGATCTACCAAGTCTACACGCTTGAAATACTTAGCCAACTCTTCTGCGGCTTTTCTGGTGCTGCCGGTCTTACTGGCGTAAGCGATGAGAACTTTCATTTATGACCTCTTTCTATATATAGCATCGTTCCCTCTGATGAGTATCAAACCTGATGAATATCAGATCTGACATTTGCCAAATCCAGTTTGGCTTATCTCAGGGGAGCTGCACCGGGACGACCGTGGCAGGCTTTGTACTTCTTGCCGCTGCCGCAGGGGCAGGGGTCGTTGGGGTAGATCTTCTTTTCTTTGCGAACAGCTTTCTTGGGAGCCTCTTCCTGACGGTTTGTGGTCATAACCGGCTCTTCTTCTTTTTCTTCCTGCTGCTGTTTGATTTCTACGCGAACGTGGAACATGACCTGAACAGCCTGATCCTGAATGGCCTCGTTCATCTCTTCGAACATCTCGAAACCGATGGAACGATATTCAACCTTGGGATCTCTCTGGCCGTAGCCCATCAGACCGATACCCTGACGGAGCTGTTCCATATCATCGATATGAGTCATCCAGCGGTTGTCGATAACCTTAAGCAGAACGTAACGTTCCAGACCACGCATCTGTTCCGGTTCCGGGAATTCAGCTTCCTTGGCATTGTAGATTTCTTCGGCCTTAGTCTGAAGTTTTGCGATCAGGTCTGCCGGATTCATAGCGGCATCTTCAGCAGTGAATGCATCGAAGGGGATGATGCGGCGCAGATCCTGATTAAGAGTTCTTTCGATGTAAGTGTCATCTTCTTCCACATCAGCAGCCATGATGTTGTTGACATGACGGGCGATAACGCTATCCTTCATACCCAGGATGACCTGCTTCATGTCTTCGCCATCCAGAACCTTGCTGCGTTCTCTGTAGATGATCTCACGCATGTCATTATTGACCTGGTCATATTCCAGCAGGTTCTTACGGATACCGAAGTTGTTGCTTTCAATCTTCTGCTGAGCTTTTTCAATAGCACTGGACAGCATCTTGTGTTCCAGCTGCTCACCTTCCGGTACGCCCAGAGTCTCAAAGACTGACATCATACGTTCTGAACCGAACAGACGCATCAGATCATCTTCAAGAGAGATGTAGAAACGTGATTCACCGGGATCACCCTGTCGACCGGAACGACCGCGGAGCTGGTTGTCGATACGACGGGACTCATGACGTTCTGTACCGATGATACGAAGACCGCCAGCAGCACGAGCCACATCATCCAGCTTAATATCGGTGCCTCGACCAGCCATATTAGTGGCGATGGTAACAGCACCAGCTTCACCGGCATGAGCAACGATCTCAGCTTCCATTTCATGGAACTTAGCGTTCAGAACAGTATGGTTGATGCCTTCGCGCTTAAGCATACGGGACAGCAGTTCGGAAACTTCGATGGTAATAGTACCAACCAGAACCGGCTGGTTCTTGGCATGAGCTTCCTTAACAGCTTCTATAACAGCATGATATTTTTCTTTCTTAGTCTTGTAGACGGCGTCATTTTCGTCTACACGAGCTACCGGAACGTTGGTGGGGATAGTAACAACGTCCATACCATAGATATCACGGAATTCCTGTTCTTCTGTCAGAGCAGTACCGGTCATACCGGCCTTCTTTTCAAACTTATTGAAGAAGTTCTGGAAGGTAACAGTGGCCAGTGTGCGGCTTTCCTGTTTAACCTTAACATGTTCTTTAGCTTCGATAGCCTGATGGAGACCATCTGAATATCGACGACCCGGCATGATACGTCCGGTAAATGTATCAACGATGAGAACGGCATCATCTTTAACTACGTAGTCCTGGTCACGATGCATCAGGTTGTTGGCACGAAGAGCCAGGTCAACAGCATGCTGGATCTCCAGGTTTTCCGGATCGGACAGGTTTTCAATATGGAAGAACTCTTCAACCTTGCGAACACCGTCGGCTGTCAGTGTAACGATCTTGTCTTTCTCGTTAACAATGAAGTCACCGGTTTCGATGATTTCTTCGCCCATGATAGCTGTGATCTTGGTCATTTCACCTGAAGCTTCACCACGGTGGAGCTGGCGGGCCAGGATATCACAAACTTCATAGATCTTAGTGGATTTACCACTATTACCGGAAATGATCAGAGGTGTTCTGGCTTCATCGATAAGAACGGAGTCAACTTCGTCAATAACGGCATAATGAAGACCACGCTGAACCATACGATCCTTCTTGTGGACCATGTTGTCACGCAGGTAGTCGAAACCAAGTTCATTGTTGGTGATATAAGTGATGTCGCAGTTATAAGCAGCACGACGTTCCTCTGACTTCATGGGCTGCAGAACGCAACCAACTGTAAGACCCAGGAATTCGTGGATAGCGCCCATCCACTCAGCATCTCGATTGGCCAGGTAATCGTTAACGGTAACGATATGAACACCCTTGCCTTCCAGAGCATTCAGATAAGCCGGCAGGGTACTGACCAGAGTCTTACCTTCACCGGTTCTCATTTCAGCGATACGACCCTGGTGAAGAATGATACCACCCATGATCTGTACCGGGAAATGTTCCATACCACGAACACGTCTGGCTGCTTCACGAACGGTAGCGTAAGCTTCAACCAGAATGTCATCTAATGTTTCACCATTAGCCAGACGTTCTTTGAACCAGTCTGTTCTGGCTCGGAGCTCTTCATCACTGAGCTTGCCCATCTCGTCTTTTAAAGCCAGAACCTGATCTACCAGCGGCTTAATTCTTTTAATTTCATGATCGGAATGAGTACCGAATACCTTTTCAAATAAACCCATTGGTTTCCTCTTTTCATTAATATCTCTCAAGTGTCTGCCATATGCACACACATTGGTATCTTACCACGAATGCCCATGAACAGCAATTTCATTCCCTTGTCCATCTGCCATTCTTTATAGATTATTTACAAATCCATCTGCCCTAATCCGTACAAGGCCTGACCAAGAGACAAGCCGCCGTCATTTGGCGGAATCAGGTGATGGTGAAGGACTTCCAGACCATTTTCTGTAAGGCGATCCTTCATCAGGCCAAGAAGCAGAGTGTTCTGAAATACACCGCCGCTTAATGCCACTTTGCGTATGCCGTTTTCTTCTGCCAGGCGGCCACACAAGGCAACTGTCATATCAGCCAGAGCCTGATGGAAATAATAGGCTAAGGCACCGGCGGCTTCTCCATTCAGCTTTCTCTGAAGGATTTCTCTGAATAAGATGTCCGTCGGCAGGAAATATGGTGAAGCGGCATCCTGGGCTGAACCGGATTTGGCTGTCATCTGTAAGCAACTGTCTGCCTTCAGGTTTTCTGTCTTCAACATTTCCGCCTTCACAGCCCCGGTCTCATCATTTTGGGACTGGGTGGCCAGCCACGCTTCCGCTACCCCTTGCAGGGCCTGGGCGGCTTGACCTTCGAATGTGGACTGACGACAGATGCCAAGGACGGCACTGACTGCATCAAAGAGACGGCCCATGCTGGTGGAGATCACGCCATTGAAGCGATTCTTGTGAAG
>JAGHUB010000242.1 GCA_018065025.1 Candidatus Equihabitans merdae | reverse complement strand
GTCTTGCCTGCAGTCTTCTTCGCAGCCTTTGGGGCCTCAACTTTCTTCTCGACCTTGCCGCTTCCGGCCTGGTATTCGAAGATCGCGCAGCCATTGGCCGGCAGGGGATAGGCGATGCGGTACTGGCAGCGATCGCAGGGTTCTGCAGTGGCTTTGTAGGCTTTCTTGCGGATGTAGGAATTACCGCCATACTTGGGATCCATGGAGTTGAGGATCAGCTTGTAGGTGGTATTCTCCGGTACGCCTACGCAATAATCGGTGCGTTCCATGGGAGTCATATTCAGGACGAAGACCAGGTTCTTACCATCCTTGCCCTTACGGACGAAGCTGAAAATACTGCGGTCAGCATCATCGGGATTGATCCATTCGAAGCCGGCAGGATCATTATCCATGCCATAGAGAGCCTGATACTTGCTGTAGAGCTTCCACAGGTCAGCTGTGTAATCCTGCAGCTGCTGATTCAGTGTATCTTCCAGCAGGAACCAATCCAGTTCTCTGGTCTCTGACCACTCTCTCTTCTGACCAAATTCCTGACCCATGAAGAGCAGCTTCTTGCCGGGATGACCTACCAGGAATGTATAGGCAGCACGCAGGTTGTGATACTTGTCTTCATAGATGCCGGGCATCTTGCTCCACATGGAGCATTTCAGATGAACCACTTCGTCATGTGACAGCACCAGCACGTATTTCTCGCTGTAAGCATAGGACATGGCAAATGTCATCTTGTTGTGATTATTTTTACGGAAGTAGGGATCCAACTTCATGTATTCCAGGAAGTCGTTCATCCAACCCATGTTCCATTTGTAGGAGAAGCCCAGGCTTCCTTTCTGAACATCGCCGGTGACCATAGGCCAGGCGGTGGATTCTTCAGCGATCATAACGGTACCGGGATTGCGGCCCAGGATCAGTGAATTCAGGTGGCGGAAGAGCTCGATGGCTTCCAGGTTCTTATTTTCACCGTACTTGTTGGCAACCCATTCGCCATCCTTACGGCAATAATCCAGATACAGCATGGAGGCAACAGCGTCTACGCGAAGACCGTCGATGTGATAATTCTCGATCCAGTTAAGAGCACTGGCCAGCAGGAAGTTCTTAACCTCAGGACGACCGTAATTAAAGATCTTGGTGCCCCATTCCGGATGTTCACCCTGACGGGGATCTTCATGTTCATAGAGAGCACTGCCGTCAAACATAGCCAGACCAAATTCATCCTTGGGGAAATGGGCGGGTACCCAGTCCAGGATAATGGCGATCTTGTTGCGATGCAGTTCATTAATCAAATACTGGAAATCATCCGGTGAACCGTAACGGGATGTGGGTGCATAATAACCGGTGACCTGGTACCCCCATGAACCATCGAAGGGATGCTCGGAGATACCCAGCAGTTCGATGTGGGTGTAATGCATTTTCTTAAGATAAGGAATGATGGCATCGGCAAATTCGCGATAGGTATAGAAACCATCCCCATCTTCTTCACTTACGGGATGCTTCATCCAGGAACCTATATGGCATTCATAAATAGCCATGGGCTGCTCATCGGGATTCTTCTTGGCACGATCTGCCATCCATTTCTTGTCAGACCACTTGTTTGCCTTGATCTCCCAGATACGGGATGCATTTTCAGGACGAACCTGAGAATAAGTAGCATAGGGATCAGCCTTGTAGACTTCCTTGCCATTCATATCGATCAGGCGATATTTGTAGTTCTGGCCCATTTCAGCACCGGGAACAAAGGCATCCCAGACGCCGATATCCCAATTCTTCTCCATAGGACAGGCTTTGACATCCCAGCCATTGAAATCACCAACAACAGAAATGCTCTTGGCATTGGGTGCCCAAACGGCAAAATAAACACCGGCTACGCCATCTCTGGTGGTGAGGTGTGCGCCCAGTTTTTTATAAAGATCATAATGTGTAGAATGACCGAAAAGATACTGGTCTAAATCAGTGAAAATAACTTCGGATTTGCTAGCCATATTTACTCCCGAGATCTTTTTTATCTAATGCTTATTGATATTGACCAACGTTCATTAGTACATGAATTATATCATATTCCGCTTTATTTTTTGAAAAAAAATACCCCGCAGGAAGTTAAACTCGTGCGGGGTAGTGTAAACCATATTTTGATGTCCTGCCCCGCAGCGACATGTCAAAAGCAAGTCGCGGGGTAACACAGTGAAATATTCAAATTTCTACCCCGCGTAACAAAAGGTGTGGGGTGCCACAGGCATTTTCTTAATTCTCTACCCCGTAGATGCGGCAGGCGTTTGCGAATGTGACGTCTTCCACGATTTCGGGGGTGACTTCCTTCAGGGC
>JAGHUB010000184.1 GCA_018065025.1 Candidatus Equihabitans merdae | reverse complement strand
CAATGTGGTGCTGGCCCGTGATACAGTACGTCAGAAAATGCGAGAGGAGGCAGCGAAAAATGGCAAATAATTATAATCCGCATCTTCGCACCAAGAAGACCACTGCTTCCATCATGAGAGATGTCTGCATCGCCTTAGTGCCTGCCATCATCGGGGCAACGGTTTTCTTCGGCCCGGAGGCCTTGCTTCTGATTCTGGTCAGCGCAGCTGCCTGTGTGATCTGTGAAGCTTTATGGCAGAAGGCCCATGGCCTTCCGGTAACCGTCAATGACTTTAGTGCTGTGGTAACCGGTATTCTTCTGGCTTTCAATGTGTCATCCAAAACACCGGTATGGGCTGTGATCCTGGCAGATATTTTCGCCATCATCGTCATCAAGCAGTTGTTTGGCGGTATCGGCAGCAATGTTGTCAATCCTGCATTGATGGGCAGACTTTTCCTGATGGTGGTCTATCCCATGCAGATGATGCAGTACGCAGAACCCATGCAGGTAGATGCCGTATCAAGTGCCACTATCTTAAGTGCTGTGAAGCATGGTGGAGAATGCAGTTACACCTTGATGGATGCCTTCATCGGTAAGGTGCCCGGCGCACTTGGTGAAACAAGCGCCTTACTTCTTCTGATCGGCTTTGCCTATCTTGTTATCAAGAAAGAAGTCAATGTAGCTGTCAGCGGTGCATTTTTCGCCACTGTGGTAATCATTTCTCTTGTGGCAGGTCAGGATCCTCTGATGCAGCTTTGCTCAGGCGGTCTTATCCTGGGCGGCTGCTTCATGTTGACTGATTACAATCTTGTCTCAGTTAAGGGAAATGTTCTTTGCGGGTTGGCAGCCGGTATCATCGTGATGGCTATCCGTATCTGGGGCAGTTTCCCGGAAGGCGTGTGCTACGCAATCCTGATGGTCAACTGTATGTCAGAATTGATTCGCCGCATTACCACTAAGCATATTTACGGCGTTAATTAAAAGAGGGGATATATTTAAATGAAAAAGAATCTTTGGCAGGGAATCATTTCCCTGGTGTTAGTCATCGTTATGATGTTTGTTGTGATCCTGGGTGTCAGGGTCGCAAGTCCGGCCGGTTCTTCAGCAGAAGCTCCGGCAGCAGCTGCAGAAGGCGGCAGTCTGGGCGATGTAGCAGATGGTACTTATACCGGTGAAGCACAGGGCTTCGGCGGCACCATCGTAGCTGAAGTTACCATCGCAGGCGGCGCTATCACAGATATTAAGCTGACTGGTGATGCAGAGACACCGGCTCTTGGCGGTGTTGCTATCGAAAAATTACCGGAACGTATTCTTGCCGCTCAGTCCATCGATGTAGATGGCATCTCCGGTGCAACCGTTTCCAGTAATGCTATCTTTGAAGCTGTAGCCAATGCTCTGGCATCAGCCGGTATCGATGCCTCTACACTGGTAAGTGCTGCAGGCAGCGCTCAGACAGCTGAAAAGACAGAAGAAACCATGGATGTTGATGTGGTTGTTGTTGGCGCCGGTGGTGCCGGTATGGCAGCTGCTATCACATTAAAGCAGGAAGGCGCAGACGTCCTTATCCTGGAAAAGATGCCCTATGTTGGTGGTAATACCACTAAGGCTTCCGGTGGTTTGAATGCCGCAGGTACCAAGATGCAGGCCGCTGCTATTGAAGAAGCTGAAGATGAACAGGTCAAAGAGTCTCTGGAAGGCAGTACTGTTGAAAACTTTATCGCCGACACCATGGAAGGCGGTCACCAGCTCAATGATATCGACCTGGTTAGGCAGAGAATTCCTCTGATGCCATCGACTGGCTTGAATCCATCGGCGCTCCCCTTCCCAAGATCGCTGCTACAGGCGGTACTGTTCATATGTACTTACATGAGCCGGAAGATGGTTCAGCTGTCGGTAACTATCTGGTAGACAAGTTCCAGACTGTTCTGGAAGACCTTGAGATTCCTGTTTACACAGATACAGAAGCTACAGAGCTTATTGAAGAAGATGGTAAGGTAGTTGGCGTTAAAGCAGAAGGCGAAACAGCTGATTACATCATCAATGCCAAGGCTGTTGTTCTGGCAACCGGCGGTTTCGGTGCCAATGAAGAAATGTATTGCAGCTATCGTCCGGACCTGAAGGGTACAGTTACAACCAATGCTCCCGGTGCAACAGGTGACGGTATTGTCATGGCTCAGGCCGTTGGTGCTGACCTGGTTGATATCGATCAGATTCAGCTTCATCCCACCGTTTTCCAGGAAAATGGTTTCCTGGTCTCCGAAAGACTTCGTTCAAATGGCGCTATCCTTGTCAATAAAAATGGTCAGAGATTTACAAATGACCTGGCCACACGTGATGCTGTATCTGCAGCAGAACTGGAGCAGCCGGATTGCTTCGCCTATATCGTTTACGATTCTCAGTATGCTGAAGAATCTCTTTACCAGAAGTATGTCACAAACGGTCTGACTGTTCAGGGTGACACCATTGAAGATCTGGCCAAGGAACTTGGCTTCGATGATGAAGCAACTCAGAACTTCGTAGAAACTGTTGAAAAATGGAATGACACTGTCAATAACGGCACACCGGATGAATTCGAAAGAAATAATGGTCTGGTAGCTCTGGAAGAAGGTCCTTACTTCGCCATTAAGATTGCTCCCGGTATCCATCACACCATGGGTGGTCTGAAGATCGATACCAAGACTGAAGTTATCGATACTGAAGGTCAGGCTATCCCCGGCCTCTTCGCAGCCGGTGAAGTAACCGGTGGTGTTCACGGCGGCAACCGTATCGGCGGCAATGCTGTGGCAGATATTGTCGTATATGGTCGTATCGCCGGTCAGAGTGCCCTTGACTATATGAACGAACAGTAAAGAGAAGGATGATATGATGAAAATAAGTAGTAGATATCCTATCGAGGCTTTTGCCCTGGCTTTTGTCCTGTTCACAGCTGACATGAAGACAGCTATGCTGGTGGGTATCGCTTTAGTATTCGGAGATGTCCTGTCCTGCCTCCTGCAGGAAGCCACTAAAGAGATGAAGATCAACAAGGCCATCATTGCTCAGATTTCCTCACTGATCATGTTTGGCGCATTGATGATCATGCTCTGGCAGTCCGAGCTTTCATGGCGTCTGGTATTAGCTCTTGCAGCCATCTGCGCCGCTCAGTTCAAGCATGCCATGGACAATATCGCCGTGGATGAAATCGCTTACGGTGATATCCTGTATGCAGATAGTATTGCTTATGCCGCTATGGTAGTCCTTGCAATCCTCAGAGAATACCTGGCAAATGCCGAGATCTTTGGCTGTAAGCTGCCTGAGATTCCTCTTGTCTCATCTGCTTTTGGCAAGCCTATGATGGCCCTTATCCTGGCAGCCATTACTGTTGCCATCTTAAATCGTATCCTGAAGACTCAGTGTCAGGATCAGGCAGCTCTTTGGGTATGCCTTCCCATGTTGGTACTTGAAATGCCCTTCGTCTGGAACAATGTGCCGGAGATTCTTGGTATGCTTGTTGGGGTTATCATGTGTGGTTTAATCTATTTGACTATGCGTCAGAAGCTGGTCTTCTCAGAAACCCTGTCCCATATCAAAGGCGTGCCGGTAGAGATGACATTGTTAGGCATTATCTATATGGTAGTTACTATTCTTTGATAAGAATCAAAAATCCACCTTATCCTGATGATAGGGTGGATTTTTGTTTATATGAAGTATACGAATCGTTAGTTCAGTTCCGATATTTTTCGTATACATCAGGTCTTTGCCTGTCGTAGTAGGAAATATTTCGCATATCTCCATCCGGGTGATTGCGGGGAAGATCATTTTTCAGATCGCACAAGATCATATGCTCCTCCTTGCCGTAATATTCATCCAGAACATTTCCCTTAGGATCCAGGATGCACATGCCGCCACCGCTTGATTCTTTAAGCAGGTTGCAGGCCAATACATATACCCCCATGTCATTGGCACGACAGGGCAGAACTTTCCGCCAGTTGGCTTTGCAGGTGTCACCACTCATGCCTGAAGCATAGGGGAGAAGCATGATCTCGACTCCCTGCTTTCTGTAGATTTCAAATAGAGGCGCCATATGAGACTCAACACAGATAGAGATGCCAAGGCTGGCTTTGTCAGTTTCAATGGTCTGGATTTTTTCTCCTGCTGAGAAGACTTTGCTTTCAGCAAAACCAAGATGGATCTTTCTATAGAAATGACAAGACTCACCATCAGTCACACAGGCAGTGATATAGCACTTGTCTTGGCATTTCTCTGCAAAACTGAAGCAGATAATGAGACCAAGTTCTTGGGCCAGATTGGACAGAGTTTTGATGGACGGATCCTGCCGATCAATGGCGATGTTTTCTGGGGCAGAAGTGGTATAGCCGGTTAAGGATAATTCCGGGAAGAGAACCAGGTCAGCTCCTTCTTGCTTGGCTGCTGCAGCCCGGGATTTGATCCGATCCAGATTCTCATTCAAGGATCCTACATCAGATTTTATGGAGATACAGGCTGCCTTCAGATCTTTCATATAAACCTCTCTCAGTGCTAATTGCTATTTACTACTGGTGATGATACTATTTCTAGCGGATTAAAAAAAGAGAATACGGGTTATTTCATTGGAGAAATGAAATTGATCATGGAGAATAACATGAAAAAAGGAATCAGCCTTATTTTAATAGCAACATTAGCTCTGTCTTTAATGGCAGGCTGCGGCAAGAAAAATGATGCCGCAGATACAAACACTTCTGCAGTCGAAACAGAGGAGACTGGGGAAGATTCTCTTGACGACCTGTCAGAAGATGAGGCGGAAGAGGTGGATGCTGCCTTTACAGTGGATGCAGATATGCCCTACTGGATGACAGCAGCAGAATCGCCCGTGGCATTAAATGACATTCCTTGCTAGGGTCAGATGAAACTGGACTATGCCGAGTTTTTCAATCTCTATTATTATGAAGGCGGTTATAAAGTTATCAGTGTTACCGGATATGATGATTATCTTATTGTGCCTGAAGGTGCAGAGATTCCGGAGACAGACTTGATCGTTCTTCAGCAGCCCCTGGACAAGATCTATCTCCAGGCAACAGCTGTTATGGCCCTCTTCAGAGCACTGGATGGCTTGTCAAACATCCGCTTTGTAGGCACTCAGGCCAGCGGTTGGAGTATTGAAGAAGCCGTCGATGCAATCGAACGAGGCGACATGATCTTTGCCGGCAAATACAGTGAACCGGATTATGAGACTTTGGTAGAACATGAAGCTAATCTGGCCATTGAATCCACCATGATCCTTCATTCTCCCAAGGTCAAGGAGATTCTGGAGTCTCTGGATATACCTGTTTTTGTTGAGTACTCAGCCTATGAACCGGAAGCTCTTGGCAGAACTGAATGGGTCAAGGTCTATGCTGCCATGCTCAATATCGAAGAGAAGGCCTATGATTTCTTCGATGAACAGGAAGAAGTCATCAAGATGGTAGAAGACTGTGAGAAGAGTGATAAAACAGTGGTTTACTTCTATATCGGTACAGAAGGCACAGCCATCGTCCCCAATGACAACACATACACCATCGGCATGATCCGTACTGCCGGAGGCAATTATGTCTTTGATGGTCTTCAGGAATCCTTTGATTCTCCTACCGTTGCCTTGTCTATGGAAGAATTCTATGCCAAGGCCATCGATGCTGATTACATTATCTATAACTCTTCAATTGATGGTTCATTGGCTTCTACCGATGAGCTGCTGACTAAGAGTTCACTTCTGGCTGATTTCAAAGCAGTCAAGGAAGGCAATGTCTGGTGTACAGGTAAATCTCTTTTCCAGTCCACAGATCGTTTGGCCTATATGATTCTGGACATCTACAACATGCTCAACGGAGCTGATGCCGATGAGATGACATTCCTTCAAAAGATTGAATAATAAGAATAACTTATTTTATTATAAATTCTTAGCGTTTGCCCTGCTTTTATTGAACAACCTATAATGAATGCGTCTGTGGGGAGATTAGTTCTACATATTTATATGCCGGTATGAAACTTTTCTCTCTGAGTTGTTTTGTTTTATTAGAAAAAGGTGTTCAATACTATGGAAAAAAGAGGTTTTTCATCAAGAATCGGCTTCATGGTTAGTATGGCCGCATTCTCAATCGGTATCGGTAACATGTGGAAGTTCCCATATGTCGTTGGTAACAGCGGCGGTGGTGCCTTCCTGATCGTCTATCTTGCTCTGGCACTGCTGTTTGGTGTTCCCTGTTTCATGATCGAGCTGACACTTGGTCGTTCAGCTAAAACAGCTTCACCCATCATCGGTATGCGTAAACTTGCCGGCAAGAAAAAGACTCCCTGGTCCGCTATCGGTGTCCTGGGTATCATTGGTATCTTCTGTATCTGTTCTTTCGCTCATACCATCGTAGGTGGTTGGACCGGCGGTTATATTGTTAAGACTTTCTCCGGTTTCATGTATGGTATGGATAGTGCAGGTTTCGGCGCTGAATTCGGTGCTTTCTGCGGCAGCAATATTTCTCTGATTGGTAATGTAGTCAGCTGTATTCTTCTGTGGCTGTGCCTTAGCGCCGGCGTTAAAGTTGGTGTTGAAAAGGTATGTAAAGTCCTTCTGCCGGCTATGCTGGTCATCATGGTCGTTCTGGCTGTTTACTCCAACACTCTGCCGGGTGCTTCTGAAGGTCTGATCTGGTATCTGAAGCCCGACTTCTCCATGATCACTTTGGATGTTATCGCTGCTGCCGGTATGCAGATCTGCTTCTCAGTTGGTATCGGTATGCTTTGTGCTTTCGTATACGGCAGCTACATGTCAGAAGATACAAACCTTCCCAGTGCTGCTCTTACAACAGTTATTCTGGATACCATCATCGCGGTTCTGTCCGGTCTTCTGATTATTCCGGCCCTGTTTGCTTTCGGTATCGCACCCGCTGCAGGTCCTTCA
>JAGHUB010000412.1 GCA_018065025.1 Candidatus Equihabitans merdae | reverse complement strand
TAAGTAATCTGCCACTTCAAAACTGGCACAATGAATGGTCCTGTTCTATAATGGGTAATGCTGAAAGGACCATTGCTATGAATACTTTAATACAGAATCGTTTAGCAGCTCTTCGTCAGCGTATGACGGAGAGCTGTATTCATTATTATCTAGTTCCTACATCTGACTTTCATGAAAGTGAATATGTAGGGGAACATTTTAAAGCCCGGGAGTTTATCACCGGCTTTACCGGCTCTGCCGGCACAGCTCTCATTATGGAGGACCAGGCCTATCTCTGGACTGATGGTCGCTATTTTTTACAGGCAGCAGAACAGTTGGAAGGCACCGGTATGACACTCATGAAATCCGGCGAAGAAGGTGTGCCCACCATCAAGAAGTTCCTGAAGGAACATCTTAAGAAAGGTCAGACCCTGGCTTTTGACGGTCGGGTAGTGGCTTGTCTGGCCGGTTTGGAATTCAAGAAGATGACAGATGCAGTAGGGGCTCATCTGGAGACAGATGTGGATCTCATCAATGACATCTGGGATGATCGTCCCTCCATGGCTCAGAATCCGGTCTTTATTCTGGAAGAAAAATATGCCGGGGAGAGCCTGACTTCCAAGATCGGACGTATTCGTGAGGAGATGAAGAAGGCCGGTGCCGCCTATCACCTGATGGCCACACTGGATGACATCTGTTGGACTCTTAATGTCCGTGGCAGTGATATCGAGTACATGCCCCTGGTCTTGTCTTATATGATGTTGACTCCTTCGGAAAATGTTCTTTATATTGACGACAGCCGTTTGGATGACAAGGTGCTTGTTTACCTCAAAGAAAATGAGATTACACTGAAACCCTATAATGATGTCTATGATGACCTGGCAAAGTTGGGTGAGCACGATACAGACAGCACAGACACCACTGATGCAAGTTTGGATGCCGACAGTGAGAAGCAGCCGTCAGTGGCACCAGCTGCCTCAGACAAGTGCACTATCCTTATCGATCCATCGAGATTGAACTACAGCTTGTTCGGCCATATTCCTGCAAGCGTCAAGATCAAGAAAGCTATCAATCCGGCATTTCTCATGAAGTGCATCCGTAATGAGACGGAGATTTCCAATCTGCGTAAGGCCCAGATTATGGACAGCGTCTGCCATATTCGTTTTATGAAGTGGCTTAAAGAAAATGTAGGCAAGCAGACCATTTCCGAGATCGACGCATCAGACAAGCTGGATGAGTTTCGGGCGCAGTGGCCTACTTTCATCTACCCAAGTTTCGCCCCGATCTCAGCCTTTGGAGCTCATGGTGCTATTATTCATTATGAGGCCACAAAAGCCACAGAATGGACACTTGAAGAGGGTAAACTGTTCCTGACTGATACGGGTGCCAGTTTCTATGAAGGAACCACAGACATCACCCGTACATATGCCTTGCGTCAGGTTCCGCGCCTTATGAAAGAGCATTTTACAACAGGCTGTATTGCACATCTTCGTCTGGCAGATGCCACATTCAAGAAGGGGTGTCCCGGTGCTGTTTTAGATATGATGGCCAGAGGTCCTCTTTGGAAGAAGGGGCTGGATTTCAATCACGGAACAGGTCATGGCCTGGGATTTCTACTCAATGTTCATGAAGGTCCCGGCCGCATCACTTATCGTACTTCCCGTACTGAGTCTGATGAGGTTAAAGAGGGTATGGTTCTCACCGACGAGCCCGGTGTATATGTAGCGGGCTCTCACGGTATCCGTCTGGAAAATGATCTCCTGGTGGTTAAAGGAGATAAGACGGATTTTGGTCAGTTCCTTCATTTTGAGACACTGACCTTCGTGCCTTTTGATCTGGATGCCATTTTGCCTGAGGAGATGGAAGCTTCAGACAGAGAGTTGCTCAATCGTTACCACAAAGCAGTTTATGAGAAAACTGCACCGTATCTGAATGAGGAGGAGAAGACATTTCTCCGTTATTACACCAGGGAGATCTAGGAGAAGAACATGTTTTGCAGTAATTGTGGAGCGGAGATCACGCTCAATGATAAGAATTGTCCTTATTGCGGGATGCTGAATGCATACGGTGCCGAAAGGGCCTACATGAAAGAGCTGGAACAGATTCGAAAGGATACAGAGAATCTGGAAGGCCTTGATGGAGAGGACTTGAAGAAGGAAGTTAAAGGTCAGGTCAAATCTATTTTCAAAGTACTTTTGTTCATTGCTTTTGGCATTATCGCTTTTATTGTTGCTCTGTTCATTCTGACTATAGGCTGTGGTGTAATATCCGTATTTTTCTAGGGGGCATGATTTATGAAATGTGAGCATTGTAAAGCCAACATAGGCATGGAGGACAAGTATTGTCCATATTGCGGCGAGCCAAATTTCCTCTTTATGAAGCATCAGCAGGATATGGCTCACTATCAGAATGAATTTGCTAAGACACAGCAGGAAGTTAAGGCTAAGAGTCGTCAGAGTGCATCACTTCTGGCACCCATTATCGTCTTTGTGGTGCTGCTGGTGATCATGGCGGGATCCATTGTTTTTGCTACCAATGCCTGGAGCATCAGTTATGACTTGCGAGAGAAAAAGGTTCAGCAGCAGATAGATCAGCATCGGGCAAATCTGGATGCCCTACTTGAAGAAGGCAAATATCCGGAAGTGTCCGGTTACTTTCATGCCAACGGTTTGTATATGATAGATGGTCTGGATGAGTACTACGGCGTCTATCAGGCGGCATCCAATTATAAGTATCTCCTGGATTATTTCTACGATCTGGCCGGCCTTGCTGAACGCTACCATTCAGAGACTGAAGCATGGTATCTCCGTTCCTGTGGTGATCTGGCTGAGTATCTGCAGCGACTTTACGATATAGAAGATGAGTACGCTTACGACGCAGATCGCTATTTTACTGAAGAAAGTCTTGAATATATCGCAGATATGCGCCATCAGGTGGAAGTGCTTCTTAAAGCTTACCTTGGTGTAACTGATGAGCAGCTTGAAGTGATTCCAACAGCGTCTACTTCAAAAATCAAAGCTATTCTGATAGAAGTCATGGAAGCGAAGGAAGCCAATAAGCCCTCTGAAGATGAAAGTATGGCAGATGACATGATTGAGGATCTTACGGAAGGTTTTCCGGAAGTGAATAGTGAAGCTACAGAGGAGGAATCAGGCTTATGAAGAGAATTCGCGTAGTCAAGGTCATTCTTCTGGTTTTAAGTGTATTTATGCTGATCGTATCAGGAATCGCCATAGCAGCTGGTGTGTCTGAAATCATCGATGGTTATCATCGTTATGCGCCGGATGCCAGGGATTACAGCCGTATGGTTGAATATGAAAGATATGGGGAGCTCTACACAGACACTATTGACGACAGTGAGATGGGCAAGTCTTATAGCTCAGACGTTAAAGCTTGTCGTGGCCTGGGTAATTATTATGGTAATGCTGTTGTGGCAGGAGCCTATGAAAAAATGGGTGAGCAGGATCGTGCCGATCAATATGCCGCTCAAGCTGCCAAGTATGCTGATGATGCAAGTCAGTATAGTGACAATATAAATAGCATTAATGAGCAAATCCGGGATGCACTGGCTGACTGATTTGTGATAATATAAGGGTGTTGTTTATTATGTTGCATGGATAGAAAGGCGGCACCCATGAGTATATTCCACAATCATGTTTTGATGGCTGCTTGCTGTGCCTGGATGGTTGCACAGTTGAGTAAGCTGGTGGTTTGTCTCATCATGAATAAGGACATGCCGGGGAATTTTATCTTTGCCAGCGGTGGTATGCCTTCGTCCCATTCAGCTACGGTTTGCTCACTGGTTTATACCGTAGGTTATTATGAGGGCGTTACATCATCCTTATTTGCCGTGACGGTTATGTTAGCCTTCATCGTTATGCACGATGCCACCAATGTTCGACATGAGACCGGTAAGCAGGGCAAGATTATCAACGATATGATCACAATCCTGGAAGACATGGGCAAGCCAATACCTTTGGAGAAGAAGTTCAAGGAACTGGTCGGTCATACACCGGCCCAGGTATTTGTAGGTGCTTGCGTAGGCCTCTTTGTAGGCTTCATCTTCACCATTTGGTGACAAATAGTAATGAAAATGGTATCTTATTCTCAGAGTTTTATCCGGGAATAAGATATTTTTTTCGTATAGGAATCTTTTTTTCTTTGAACTCTGTTTTTTGATTGAAGACTGTATTGAATCAGTCACATTAGAAGATGGCCTTAAGCTGCCTCTTCTATAGGAGCATATTATGTATGAGATATTAATCAATCCCATGTCACGTTCCGGCAAGGGACGTCATGCCTGGCATGAGATCGAGTCTGAATTGAAGAGCCGTGGTGTTAAATATCGCGCCCATTTCTCCGGAAGAAAAGGCGATATAGCACGTATGGCGGCGGAGTTGACCAAAGAGCCTTGTCAGATTCTGGTGCTTGGTGGTGACGGCACATTTAACGAGTTCGTCCAGGGAGTACAGGATTTTGATAATACAGAGGTTGGCTTTCTTCCTCTTGGATCCGGCAATGATTTCTGTAAGGGCATGAAGTATCCCAAGGATATGGATGCTATTCTGGATCGTATCCTGGATATAGATCAGCCCATGAAAATGGATGTGGGCGTGCTGGAATATGGTGTTTCTGCTGAGGATGAATTAAAGAAGCGTCGCTTCCTCATCAGCTGCGGTTCCGGTTTTGATGCCGCTGTCTGTCACTACGTGGATCGCTCTAAGTTGAAAGTGGCACTTAACAAGGTGGGGCTTGGCAAGCTGGTTTATCTTATGATCGCAGTGAGAGAAATCTTCACAGCTAAGCGCACATCGGTCAGACTGACCAGCGACGGCAAGGTGTGGGATCTGAAGAATTATCTATTTGCAGCAGCCATGAATACCCGCTATGAAGGCGGTGGCTTTATGTTCGGTCCCAAAGCAGACCATGCAGACGGCCAGATGGATCTGTGTCTGGTAGGTGAGATTCCACCTCTTAAAGTAACCTGCGTCCTTCCCACAGCCTTTGCCGGCAAGCACTTTATCTTTAAAAATGTGGATCGGGACAGAGCCAAAGAGACCATTATCGAAGCGGTGGATAAGGACCAGCCCTTCTTCCTTCACACAGACGGAGAGGTCATGGGGCAACATACTTACGCCAGAATCAGCAGTGAGGACAAGCAGCTGAATCTCTTATGGGATATGTAAATTAATGTGGCATCTGTATGTAAATCTGGCAGTTGCTGCAGTTGAAAAGATAGATTTTACAGCCATTTTATGGCACAATTAAGGCAATTATTTTTCAGGAGGTACAATCATGTATATTACTTGTTTAGATATGGAAGGTGTTCTGGTTCCGGAGATCTGGATCGAATTCGCTAAGGAAACAAATATTCCCGAACTGCGTATCACTACCCGCGAAGAGCCGGATTACGATAAGCTGATGAAGTATCGTATCGGTATCCTGAAGGAACATGGTCTTGGTCTGAAAGAGATTCAGGATGTTATCTCACGTATCGATCTGCTGCCCGGCGCTAAGGAATTCATGGATACACTTCGTGCCGAAACACAGGTAGTTATCCTGAGCGATACCTTCGAACAGTTCGCTATGCCTCTCATGAAGAAACTTGGTTATCCCACACTTCTTTGCAACACACTGAACGTTGCCGATAACGGCGAGATCACAGGTATCACCATGCGTATCCATGACTCCAAGCTCACCACAGTCAGAGCTCTTCAGTCTATCGGTTATGACACCATCGCCAGCGGTGACAGCTACAACGATCTGGACATGATCTACGCCAGCAAGGCCGGTTTCCTCTTCAGAAGTACAGACAAGATCAAAGCCGACAATCCTACACTTCCGGCTTATGAGACTTATGATGAACTGCTGGCAGCTATCCGCAATGCTATGAAATAAGGATCAGTTGAACGAGCAATAATTATGTCAACTAACAGCAATAAGGAATACATTACATCAGGAATATTAGCTCACGTTGATGCAGGAAAGACGACCCTCTCTGAGGGTCTTCTTTATATGACCCAAACCATCCGTAAGGCCGGTCGTGTGGATACCAAGGATGCTTTTCTGGATACCGATGCCATGGAGCGAGCCAGAGGCATCACAATATTTTCCAAGCAGGCCCGCTTTAAGCGCGCTTTGGAAAATGATGTGGAGCGCATCTATACCTTGGTGGACACTCCCGGTCACGGTGATTTTTCACCGGAAATGGAGAGAACCTTAAGCATCCTGGACCTGGCTATCCTGGTCATCAGTGCAGCAGACGGGGTCAATGGCCGTGTGCTGACTTTATGGAAGCTTCTGGAACATTACGAGATTCCCACCATTATTTTCGTTAACAAGATGGACCAGGCCCAGTCTTTGGGAGTGGCTGAGGAAACTAAAGAGCGTGTCATTGAACAGATTCATGAGAAGCTC
>JAGHUB010000157.1 GCA_018065025.1 Candidatus Equihabitans merdae | reverse complement strand
AATTAAATCTCCTGTATAAAAAACAGTATTTTTTGGAAATTGCCCTGCTGTTATTATCTGCCTTGACCCGATAATCTCCTGAAAAGACCTCCGGCTCAAGGCCGAAGGTGACATTAGCCATATTTTCGGCTCAAGGCCGAAGGTGACACAGCTTTTTCAAGCGGGCGTTGCGGGCCGGCGTCTGAGGCCCGCTGTGAGGGGTGCGACGCAACAAAGTGCGGCGCAGGGGAGAGACTTCTCCCCTATTCTTTTATATCAAAAATGGATTACTTTACTTTCTTGAAAACCAAGATACCGTTGTGACCGCCGAAACCGAAGTTTCCAGACATTGCAACGTCTACAGGCATTTCAAGACCTTTGTTTGGTGTGTAGTCAAGGTCACATCCGCCTTCAACATCAGGATTGTCAAGGTTGATTGTAGCAGGGATGAAGCTGTCCTGGATTGCTTTTACACAAACCATAGCTTCCAATGAACCAGCATTACCAAGACAGTGACCTGTCATAGATTTTGTAGACGAAATGTGGAGCTTTTTAGCAGCTTCGCCGAATGCAATGTGGAGCATCTTTGTTTCGCCAGAGTCATTTTTGTGAGTAGAAGTACCATGTGCATTGTAGTAAGTAACTTCTTCAGGTTTAACACCGGCATCGTTCATAGCGATAGTCATAGCCTTAGCACCGCAGATACCATCTGGGTTTGGAGCTGTAAGGTGATAAGCATCAGAAGAAGCACCATAACCGGCAACTTCAGCATAGATTTTTGCACCACGAGCCTTAGCGTGTTCATATTCCTCAAGAACGAGAATTGTAGAACCTTCACCCATGATGAATCCGACGCGGTCTTTGTCGAATGGACGGCAAGCTTTTTTAGGATCATCAGCCCACTTAGAAGAAAGAGCCTGAAGAATTGTAAATCCAAGGTTACCGAAACCACACTGTGTAGATTCAGCACCACCAGCAAGAATTACATCATAACGGCCGCAGCGGATCTGATCCAAAGCATTACCGATAGCATCAGTACCAGAAGCACATGCAGTAGCGATTGTATGAGTTGCACCGTGAAGACCGAAAGCCATGGCGATGTTACCGGCACCTTCATTTGGAATCAAAAGTGGGATCGTCATTGGGTTCATTCGAGTCTGGTTAGACTTTGCATATTCCATCATTGAACGTTCAGTGATTTCAAGACCACCGATACCAACACCAAGATATACGGCAGTATTTTCAAGAACTTCAGCGTTTCCCATCAAAGATGCATCATCAAGAGCCATTTTTGCAGCAGCTACGGCAAACTGACAGTATGTTGCCATTTTTCTTGCTGCAGACTTGTCCATATACTGAGAAGCATCAAAATTCTTTACTTCTGCATCATATTTAACCTTGAAGTTTGTATTGTCATAGCGTGTGATAGTATCAATACCACATTTTCCAGCCTTAAGACCAGCCCAAGTTTCTTCTACAGAATTTCCAAGTGGTGAAACACAACCAAGACCTGTTAAAACGACTCTTCTCATTTTTTTCTCCTATGAGTTATATTATGGGCGTTCCGTACCGGCAGTTCCGCAGGCGAAACCGCCGGTACGTCGGGCTTTTCAGGGTTCCGCTTTCGCTCCATCCGGTAGTTTCGACAAGCTCAACCACCGGACTTACGCCCTTACAATCCCTAACGCTTTGTGTCAAAATGTCAAAATGACATATTTTAAATATTTGTCATTTAAGATATATAAAATACTATATGAGATAAAAGT
>JAGHUB010000417.1 GCA_018065025.1 Candidatus Equihabitans merdae | reverse complement strand
TATTATTTCCCCATACAGAATCTTGAGAATACCTCGTTGATGACGTCTTCACCAACATCTTCGCCCAGAACTTCTCCAAGATAACGATAGATATCCATCAGGTCGATGGCATAAAAATCTTCCGGTAAATGATTGTTCAGGCTCTCACGAACCAGTCTCATGGATTCTTTCGCTTTCAGAAGAGACTGGCGCTGACGCTCTGAAGTAACAGTGTCCTGTTCGTTAAATGACAGGTCACCCAGATCAAACAATTCTCTGACTTTATCTGCCAACTGGTCTTTACCCTCAGCCTTGGCAGCTGAGAAGATAACAGACGGAGCATCCAGAAAATGGCTTATATCCGCCATTTCTACCTGTTTTGGCAGGTCGGATTTATTTAAAAGGATAATGACCTTACGGTCCTTAATGCGGGACAGAATCTTCTTGTCATCTTCATCCAGAGGTCTGGATACATCGGCAACGAAGAGAATAAGATCAGCCTCATCAGCTGCCTTTTCCGCCTTCTCTACACCAATTCTTTCCACCACTTCATCGGTTTCGTGGATACCGGCAGTATCTGTCAGAACCAGTGTCAGACCACCTAAGTTTACCATTTCTTCCAGGGTATCTCGAGTGGTTCCGGCAATATCGGTAACAATAGCACGCTCCTCACCAGAAAGCAGGTTAAGAATGGAAGACTTGCCGGCATTTGGCTTACCTAAGATAACGGTACGGATGCCTTCTCGTCTTAAGCGGCCGTCTTCATAATGCTCCAGCATATGGTCAAGCTTCTCTTCAGCCTGGTCAAGATCGGCACCAAGCTTCTGGCGATAAACATCGCTGGACATCTTCTCCGGTATCAGATAATCATCGGTGAAGCTATCATCCTCTTCATCTTCGAATCCCAGATGTTCGGGGTCATCCAGTGAAGCTTCTATTCTGGCCAGATGTGTCAGGAGCAATTCACGAATAGCTTCGATCTGACGCTTGGTTGAGCCATTCAGAACTCGGACTGCACTTCTGGCAGCATCCTGGTTACGGGCATCGATCAGATCCATAACCGCTTCAGCTTCACTTAAGTCCATACGGCCATTTAAGAAAGCTCTCTTGGTGAATTCACCGGGCTCTGCCGGACGGCAGCCGCAATCATAGACGGTCTGCAGAATGGCTTTCATAACCATGGGACCGCCGTGACAGTTTATTTCAATTGTATCTTCAGCTGTATAAGACTTAGGACCGGCCATTTTCATAACCAGTACCTCATCTAACAGATTATTTCCTAAATCATAAATGTGAGCCAGACGAATCGTGTGGGAGGGTGTCTCCTTCACAGATTTTCCGGATATAAGTCGGCAGCATTTGTCGGCAACTGTAAAAGCTTCAGGCCCCGAGATTCTGATGATCCCGATGCCTGAAGCTGTCATACCGCTCGCGATGGCTGCTATGGTGTCGTTGTACATATTACGACCTTCCCGCCAATTATTTCTTCAGTGTCACCACGACATAACGATAAGGTTCTTCACCTTCAGAATAAGTTTCCACGTCCCTGTTGTTCTGAAGAGCAGAATGGATGATGCGTCTTTCATAGGGGTTCATGGGTTCTAAGGCGATAGCAGAACCGGTCTGCTTAACTTTATAAGCGATGTTTCTGGAGAGGTTTACCAGAGTTTCTTTACGACGGCTTCTGTAATCCTCTGTATCCAGCTTGATGCGGATGTATTCTTCCTGACCCTTGTTGACGACCAGTGATGTCAGGTACTGCAGAGAGTCAAGTGTCTGACCGTGCTTACCGATCAGGATACCCATGTCGTCACCGTCGAAGCAGCATTCCAGGCAACCTTCGGCCTGATCGTAATTCATCTCGATGTTTACATCCATATCCATGGATTTGAAAACATCCTTCAGGAATGTTGAAGCTGTTTCCTTGATGGCTGCAACCTGTTCTTCGCTCTTAGCACTTACTTTGCGCTGAGGCTTGGGCTGAGAGGGTTCATGGGGCTTTTCTTCCTTGATAATCTTGCCGCCCATTCTGGCTACATCTTCGGAAGCTTTACGTCTGCGGCTGTCGCGATCACGATCACGACCACCTTCACGACGATTCTTACCACCGCGTCTGTTATCACGATCACGGTTTCTGCCGCCGCGCTTGTTGTCACGATCACGGCTTTCTTTCTTTTCAACAGGTTCGATGCCCAGTTCCTTGTCGCGCTTAGCAGCTGCTTCGGCACGGGCTTCGATATCATCAACAGATACCAGATTGTTCAGATCATAACCTGTGTTATCGATAACTTTGGTTTCTGTGATCTCGATGATTTCTTTATCTTCGATGATGATGGGTTTTTCTCTGTAACGAATGATGGCGTCTTTGGCGCCGAATCCAAGAAAACCTGAGCTGGCTTCCTGGATGATCTCATAGTCCAGACGATCTGAGATGATGCCCAGATCGATACAGGCTTTAGTAATGGCCTCATCTACGGACTTGGCCTTTATCTCTCTATAATCCATGATTCAGTTTTCCTTGTCTCAATTATTTCTTTTTAGCATCGGCATGCTTACGTGTCTTGTTATGTTTTTCGTTGTATTCAGCAACCATACCTGCACGTGATGCGATGGAACCGGCAGCGGGAGCTTCAAGCTCTCTTTCTTCCAGAGCTTTCAGACGAGCATTCAGCTGAGCGCTTCTGGTGTTCTGACCGGCTGTATCGATATTTCTGGTGTTGATAGAAGAATTCTTAGCGATCTGTTCATAAGAAGAACCATTCTTAGCGGCAGCTTTCTTGGCTTTCTCTTCAGCTTTAGCTTTGTTCTTTTCAATAACAGCATCCAGATCTTCTTTATCAAGTCTTCTGTTGATGATCATAGTCTGGATCATACGTACCAGAGCACCGAATACCCAGTAGAGACCGATACCTGAGGGCAGTGTGAAACAGAAAACAGCTGAAATCAGAGGCATAGTAACGTTAAGGCTCTTCATAGAAGCCTGCATCTGATCCATGGGGCCGTTGTCCTTACCTGTTGTGGCAGACTGCATAACCTTGGTTGACAGGAACTGTGTCAGCCAGGCCAGTACCGGGAAGAGGATAGCGATGATAACAAAACCAATGCCGGCACCTGTGATACCAGCCTTAAACATATTGAAAGGTGTATCAGAGATGTTGAAGCCAAGGAAGCTTGTTACCTTGGAAACATAGCCGTGAAGGTCAACCAGAGCGCTTTCAAAGCTCTGACCTTTAGCCTGCTGCAGGATTTCTGTCCACTGAGAACTGTTTAATTTGTAAAGGGCATCGATGTAATCGGCTGTACCCGGATCTTTTGAAATAATCAGGTTATTGTAATTGCCTGCGAAATCAGCGATGAACTTTTCAACGCCGTCCATGGCTACAACCTTACCGATCTTGTCACCGATGATGTTGATGTATCCGGGAATCTTATAGATAACCTGATACAGACCAAACAGAACAGGCATCTGAACGGCCAGCTGGACACAGGAACCTGTTGGGGATACGCCATATTTGGCATAAACCGCATTGGTTTCGTCCATCATTTTCTGCTGAGAGACCTGATCGGTTTTACCCTTATATTTAGCTCTGATCTTATTGAGCTCCGGAGTCATAGCGGCGTTCATTTTGCTGAAACGCTGCTGCTTGACTGTCAGAGGAGTCATAAGAGCATAAATAATAATGGTAAATAAGATGATTGAGAGACCGACATTGGGAATATTCATTCTGTTCAGAACGAAGAAAATAGCGTTCATCAGAAGACCCAATACCAGCGCAACATATTTAATCAAAAACATGTTGCTTTTTGTTGCTACAAATTTCACGTGTTACCTCCTTTTATTTTATGGACAGGACTACCTGCCCGATATAGCGAAGTCAGGGAAGTGGATCGTAACCACCATGCGAAAAAGGATTACAGCGCAGAATTCTCCATAACGCCAAAAGACCGCCTTTAAGCGGTCCATATTTTTCTACTGCCTGTAATCCATATGTGGAACATGTTGGGTAATAAGGGCACTTGGTCATCTTCGTCGGAGAGATGTACTTGCGGTATCCCTTAATTCCCCCGATCATTATTCTCTTAAGAAATCTCATCTTCTTTAATAATTCCGGACTTGCGAAGCAGATGTGTCATCGCTTCGCCGATTTCGGAGTAGGTAGCCTCTTTAGCACTGGTCTTGGCTATGAAGATCATATCGTAACCGGCATTCAATCTGCTTTCCATGAGACGATAATTCTCTTTCATCAGACGACGTAGACGATGTCGGACCACTGAATTGCCAACTTTCTTGCTAACAACAAGGCCAAGGGTATTGCTATCGGTTTGGTTTCTGAGTACATAGAGCACTAAAGTCCGGTTGCCGCGTGATCTGCCGTTTTCATAGACATTGGCGAATTCCCGGCTGCTCTTCATTCCTTTTGAAAATATCATCGGCTTTTTACAAATAGAAGAAAAGACCACATAACGTGGTCTTATACTGTCAGTTTCTTTCTTCCTTTTGCTCTTCTTGCAGCGAGAACCTTGCGGCCGCCTGCAGTAGCCATTCTTGAACGGAAGCCGTGCACTTTAGAGCGCTGACGCTTCTTGGGCTGGAATGTCATTTTAGCCATATCATTACACCTCTTTAAAATGGAATTTTTTCCGAAAATTGCTTTATCATTATATGAGTGCTTCCCCTATAAGTCAAGAACTTTATTTGTAAAAATGCTCAAAAAAGTGGCTTTTTTACAAGGTTTTTTGAGGGTGGTTTACGTAAAATTTATCCACATTTTGTGGATTACATGTGGATAAGTAGTGGATTTAATGTGTATAACTTTACACTTATCAACAAAAATCCTAGATTTTACAAGGATTTCCTATGTGAATATCTCTATCCACATTTTCCGGACTGGTTGTCATATTATTACATATTATGTAAATTAATTACCTTTTTAGCCCCCTGAACGCGGTTGAATTTTTCGGCATTTTCTACTATAATTTAGTGCGTATAAGTGTGCAAAAAAGCTAGTATTTTTGGAGATTTTTTAACATGGAAGAGAACTTTAAACTGGTCAGTGAACATTGGCAGGAAGTTCTGGAAACCGTTCAGGAAGAGTGTGAGATGAGCCACGTATCCTTCAAGGCCTGGCTTGAACCTCTGGAGATCGTTTCCGTGGACAACAGCCGCATCGTTCTTTCCGTTCCGACCGGATCCTCCGCTATCAATATATTGAATAAAAAGTATACCCTTCCCCTTCGTGTAGCCATCGAAGAGATGACCGGCCTTTCACTGGATATCCATTATGTGCTGCCGGGCGAGGAGAAGGAACCGGTTCAGAAGTCAGTCTTCACACAGGCTATGGAAGATGCTCATCTGAATTCAAAATATACATTTGATACCTTCGTTGTAGGTCAGAGTAATAAGTTCGCACATGCTGCTTCACTGGCAGTTGCAGAGTCCCCCGGGGATATCTACAATCCTCTTTATTTATATTCCTCTGCCGGACTTGGTAAGACTCACCTGATGCACTCCATCGCTCATTTCATCCTGGAGAAGAATCCTGAGACTAAGATTCTCTACGTTACATCTGAAGACTTCACCAATGAATTGATCGATTCCCTGCGTTCCAGCAATACCAGCGTCATGTCTGACTTCCGTGAGAAGTACCGCAACATCGACGTCCTGCTGATGGATGATATTCAGTTTATCATCGGCAAGGATCGTACTCAGGAAGAATTCTTCCATACATTCGAAGCTCTGTACCGTGCCAACAAGCAGATCATCATTTCATCCGATAAACCTCCCAGAGAAATCACTCATCTGGAAGAACGTATCACATCTCGTATGGAGATGGGTCTGCTGGCCGATATCGACAAGCCGGATTATGAAACACGTGTGGCTATCCTTCGTAAGAAAGAAGATCTGGACGGCTTCCACGTAGATGACAGCATCATTGATTATATTGCCCGCAATATTAAGACTAACATTCGTGAGCTGGAAGGCTGTCTCAACCGTATCCGTGCTAAATCCATCCTTGAAAAACGCAGCATTGATCTGCCTCTGGCCCAGGAGATCCTTAACGATATCATTTCTCCGGATCAGAACAGACAGATTACTTCTACTATAATTATAGAAACCGTTGCTGCTCATTTTAATCTGACTGTTAAAGAGATGTGCTCACAGAAGAGAGACAATCGTGTGGTTCATCCTCGTATGATCGCCATGTATCTGTGCCGTACCATGACTGAAGATGCTTTGAAGACCATCGCTTCTCTTGTAAATAAGAAGGATCACACCACGGTTATGTCTGCCGTTCATAAGATTGAACAGGAGATTGAGACCAATCCTGAGACAAAGAGTCAGATCGAAGTCATTCAGAAGAAACTTTCCGGATGTGGATAACCTGTTGATAGCATGTTGATAAGTTATCTGTTTATGTGGATAGGATGTTGATAACTCAACACTTCCGAAAAATAGTCAAAAATTTTATACACACTATCCACCATTTCCACAGTGGATAACATGTGTATAACTTTTCAAAAATTCGAGACGATTTTGAGTTATCCCTTTTTTACACATCCACCCACATTTTTATACACACACTTATCCATACCGGAAACCCTTATAAACAGTGGGGTTGAGAGGCTTTTCCACATATCCACAGCCCCTACTACGACGACTACTATATATCCATACCATAGATAGATACGCGTGCGTAGTTTGTCGAATGTCTGAACATCCACATAAGCGAATGTGGACAATTGAAAGGAGTTTTGTTTATGAAAATCATTTGCCGTAAATCTGATCTGGTGAAGGCTGTCAGTATCGCACTTCGTGCCGTGGCAGTTCGTTCCATTTCCTCCATTCAGGAATGTATCCTGATCACAGCAGCACATGGTTACATCACTCTGACATCTAATAACCTGGAGATGTGCATCGAAACCAAGGTTGAAGGTGAGATCGAAGTCGAAGGCAAGATCGCACTGGATGCCAAGATGCTGTCCGATATCGTTCGTAAGCTGCCGGAAGAGGAAGTAACGATTCGCACCGATGATCACATGGTAGCTACTATCCTGTGCGGCAAGGCTGTTTTCAATATCTCCGGTAAGGACGGCGAAGACTTCTCAGGTCTGCCGGTGCTGGAGAAGGAAGATCGTATCGAGATCTCTCAGCTGACTCTGAAGGATGTTATCTCCAAGACCATCTTTTCAATTGCCCAGACAGACAGCAACCGAATACTGACCGGTGAACTTTTTGAAATCAACGGTTCCGGTATGAAGGTAGTTGCTCTGGACAGCCATCGTGTGGCTATTCAGAGAGTTGAGCTTAAGGAATCCTATGGTCACAAGAAGGTGATCATTCCCGGCAAGACTCTTAACGAGATGACCAAGATCCTGTCAGGTGAAGCTGATGACATCATCGGTATGTATTGCCTGCCTAACCATGTCATCTTCGAGATGGAAGGTACCACAGTTGTTTCTGCTCTTATCGAAGGCGAATACATCGATATCGATCGTATGCTTTCCAGAGATTACGAAACCAAGGTCAAGATCAATCGTCAGGTCATGCTTGGTTGTATCGACCGTGCCACACTTTTCGTTCGTGAAGGCGATAAGAAGCCCATCATCATGGATATTCAGGATGGCTTCATGAAGCTCAATATCGATTCAGTCCTGGGTTCCATGGATGAAGATATTGATATCGAGAAGGAAGGTCGTGATATCATGATTGGCTTTAATCCCAAGTTTATGGTGGATGCCCTTCGTGCTATCTCCGATGAGGATGTTTCACTTTACTTCCTCAATCCCAAGGCTCCCTGTTTCATTCGCAATGACAAGGAATCTTATACATACATTATCCTGCCCGTTAACTTTGTAAGATAAAGGACTGCAATCATGGAAACATTAACTTTAAAGAGTGAATATATTACCCTTGGTCAGCTGCTGAAGGCTATGAATCTGGTTGAAGACGGCGTAGAAGCCAAGTATGTGATCCAGGATGGTCAGGTAGAAGTTAATGGCGAGGTAGATACCAGACGTGGCCGTAAGCTTCGTGACGGTGATGTTGTTAACTTCAATGGTGCAGAAGTAAAGGTCATCGGCTGATTTCATGTATGTCGAGTCAATGGAGTTATTCCAGTTCAGGAATATCGAGCACCTGAAGATTGATCTTCATCCCGGTACCAATCTCTTCTGGGGTGACAATGCTCAGGGTAAGACCAATATCCTTGAAGCTGTCTATCTGTGCGGCACTACAAGGTCTCACAGAGGGGCTAAAGACAGGGATATGATCCGTCTTGGCCAGGATGAAAGCCATATCCGCATGATCATCAATAAGGGCGGTATGGATGGCCGCATCGATTTTCACCTGAAGAAACATAAGACCAAAGGTATAGCGGTCAATGGCCAGCCTATTCGACGGGCTTCAGACTTGCTTGGTCTTGTGTCTATGGTCTTCTTCTCACCGGAAGATCTGAACATGATAAAAAATGGTCCTTCGGAGCGTCGCCGCTTCATCGACCGTGAACTTAGTCAGCTGGATAAGGTATACCTGGCGGATCTGGCAGGTTATAACAAGTGTCTTGACCAGCGCAATCATATGCTGCACGAAGTCAGTTTCAGACCGGATCGGTCTATGGAACTGGAGATATGGGACACACAGCTGGCAGCTTATGGTGAAAGAGTCATTGATAAGCGTGTCCGCTTTATCGAAGAAATAAGTCCTCTGGTGGCTGACATTCACAGCCATTTGACAGGGGGCAAGGAAAAGATAGAACTGATCTACGAACCTTCAGCTGAGCCGGGACATTTCCTGGAGAAGCTTGAGAGGTCCAGACAATCTGATATTCGTCAGGGAACGACTACAAGTGGTCCTCAGCGAGACGATCTGTGCGTCATGATCAATGGCATGGATGCCAGAAGTTTCGCCTCTCAGGGTCAGCAGCGTACGGCTGCCCTGTCTATGAAGTTATCAGAGATAGAATTAGTCAAGAAAAGAATTCACGATGAGCCGGTCTTGTTATTGGATGACGTGCTCTCAGAGTTGGATGAATCCAGACAGGATTATCTGCTGGACAGCATCCGTGATACACAGACGTTGATCACCTGCACAGGTATCGACGATGTAACCAGAAGTCATTTCAATATCGATCGGGCTTATCATATTAGCTCGGGAGGCATCTTATGAGCGATATTAATAACGAGAATAACCAGGAATACGGTGCGGATCAGATCACGGTCTTAAAGGGACTTGAAGCTGTTCGTAAGCGTCCCGGTATGTATATCGGCAGTACCACTATTCGCGGTCTCCACCATCTGGTGTATGAGATCGTGGATAACTCTGTAGACGAAGCTCTGGCAGGTTACTGCGACCATATCAAAGTTAATATCAACAAGGACGGTTCAGTTACTGTCGAAGACAACGGCCGAGGCATTCCTGTAGGTATTAATCATGAAACAGGTATCACAGCTGTTGAGATGGTTTTCACCATGCTTCATGCCGGCGGTAAGTTCGGTGGTGGCGGATACAAGGTATCCGGTGGTCTTCACGGTGTAGGTGCATCTGTTGTTAATGCCCTGTCCGAATACCTGGAAGTTCAGGTCAGACGCGAAGGCATCATTTATCAGCAGCGTTATGAACGCGGCGACACCATGTATGCCCTGAAAGAAGTAGGCAAGTGTGACGAATCAGAACACGGCACAAAGGTAACATTTTTCCCGGATAGGGAAATGTTCGAGACCGTTGAGTTTGATTACAACACCTTGAAGAATCGTTTCCGGGAAATGGCTTTCCTGACCAAGGGACTGCGCATTACATTTTCTGATGAACGTGGTGAAGAAGTGGTCAGCAGAAGTTTCTGCTTTGAAGGTGGTATCAAGGAATTCGTTACTTACCTGAACCGCTCCAGCAAGCCTCTCTACGAGGAAATCGTTTACTGCGAAGGCATTAAGAACGATGTTATCGTTGAGATCGCTATGCAGCACAACGACAATTACAAGGAAAATGTCTACGGTTTCGTTAACAACATCGTTACACCGGAAGGCGGTACCCATATCGAAGGTTTCCGTACAGCCCTGACCAAGACATTTAACGATTATGCCCGTAAGAACAAGATTCTGAAGGATAACGATCAGAACTTAAGCGGTGAAGATATTCGTGAAGGTCTGACAGCTATTATCTCTGTTAAGATCGGCGAGCCCCAGTTTGAAGGTCAGACTAAGCAGAAGCTTGGTAATGCCGAAGCCAGAACAGCCGTTAACAACATTTTAAGTGAACAGCTGGAGATCTTCCTGGAACAGAATCCCCAGATCGCCCGTATCACTGTTGAGAAATCCATCACAGCTCAGCGTGCCAGAGAAGCTGCCAGAAAGGCCAGAGAGATGACACGTCGTAAGGGTGCTCTGGATGGCATGTCTCTGCCGGGTAAACTGGCTGACTGTACCGATAAAGATCCTTCCAAGTGCGAGATCTTCATCGTTGAGGGTGATTCCGCCGGCGGTTCTGCCAAATCTGCCCGTTCCCGTGCCACACAGGCTATCCTGCCTCTTCGTGGCAAGATCCTGAATGTTCAGAAGGCTCGTGCCGACAGAGTTTACGGCAATGCTGAAATCCGTGCCATGATCACTGCTTTTGGTACCGGTATTCAGGAAGATTTCGATATCAGCAAGCTGCGTTATGACAAGATCATCATCATGACCGATGCCGACGTAGACGGTGCTCATATCGCTACACTGATGCTGACATTCCTGTATCGTTTCATGCCGGAACTGATTAAGACAGGTCATGTTTATCTGGCTATGCCGCCTCTTTACAAGGTAGAGCGTAACCGTAAAGTCTGGTATGCCTATTCCGATCAGGAACTGGAAAATATTCTGACAGAGATCGGTCGTGACGGCAGCAATAAGATCCAGCGTTATAAAGGTCTTGGTGAAATGGATGCCGACCAGCTTTGGGAGACAACCATGGATCCGGAACGTCGTATTCTGAAGCGCGTCAGCATGGACGAATCAACCGCTTCCGAAATCGATCTGACATTTACTACACTGATGGGTGACGAAGTTGAACCCAGACGTGAATTCATCGAGGAAAATGCCAAATACGTCACAAACCTTGATGTTTAACACATAAAAGAGGTCATTAATGGACGATAGAATATTTGATCAAATTCAAGATGTAGATCTGAAGAAGACTATGGAGACATCCTACATCGACTACGCCATGAGTGTTATCGTGGCGCGAGCCCTGCCGGATGTCAGAGATGGTCTGAAACCGGTTCAGAGACGTATCCTCTGGTCCATGATCGAACTGAACAACGGTCCGGATAAGCCCCATCGTAAGTGCGCCCGTATCGTTGGTGATACCATGGGTAAATATCATCCCCACGGTGACTCTTCGATCTATGGTGCCCTGGTCAATATGGCTCAGGACTGGTCCATGCGTTATACACTGGTAGATGGTCACGGTAACTTCGGTTCAGTGGACGGTGACTCACCGGCTGCTATGCGATATACAGAAGCCCGTCTTTCCAAGATTTCCATGGAAATGCTGGCTGACATCAACAAGGATACCGTTGATTTCATCCCCAACTTCGATGATACCGAGAAAGAACCTTCCGTTCTGCCTTCCAGAATTCCCAATCTTCTGGTAAATGGTACCACAGGTATCGCTGTAGGTATGGCTACCAATATGCCTCCTCACAACCTGCGTGAAGTTATCAATGCCTGTGTCCGCATGATCGACAACGATGTGACAGATAAAGAGACCACCATCGATGAACTGCTGAGTCTGGTGGAAGGTCCTGACTTCCCCACAGGTGCTTTGATCCTTGGCAGACGCGGTATCGAAGAAGCTTACCGCACAGGCCGCGGCAAAGTTATCGTACAGGCTGTCACCCGTATCGAAACCAAGGAAAATGGTAAGTCTCAGATCCTGGTATCCGAGCTGCCCTACCTGGTCAACAAGGCTAAGCTCATCGAAAACATTGCTGAACTGGTTAAGAATAAAAAGATCGATGGTATCACCGGTCTTAATGATCACTCCAGCCGTGAAGGTATGGAAATCTGCATCGACGTACGTAAAGATGCCAACCCCAACGTGGTGCTGAATCATCTCTACAAGCACACCAAGATGAGAGACACCTTCGGTGTCATCAATCTGGCTCTGGTCAATGGCGTTCCTAAGGTCATGAACCTGAAGGAACTCCTGGTCAACTATCTGAAGCATCAGGAAGAAGTCGTTACACGCCGTACCAGATACGATCTTAATAAAGCCGAAGAACGTGATCACATCCTGCAAGGCTTGCTGATTGCTCTGGATAATATCGATGAAGTTATTAACATTATCCGTAGTTCACCGGATGTTCCCACAGCCAAGGCTACATTGATCGAGCGCTTCGCTCTGACAGAAGCCCAGGCTCAGGCTATCGTTGACATGCGTCTGCGTGCTCTGGCCGGTTTGGAACGTCAGAAGATCGAAAATGAACATAGAGAACTGCAGGCAACCATCGCCCGTCTGAAAGAAATCCTGGCAGATCGTCATAAACTGCTGATGGTTATCAGAGGTGAGCTGCTGGCTATCGCTGAAAAGTACGGCGATGACCGCCGCACCAAGATCACATACATGGCTGATGAAATCTCCATGGAAGATCTGGTACCGGATAATACATCCGTCATCACTGCCACACAGATGGGTTATATCAAGCGTATGAGTCTGGATACCTTCAAGGCTCAGAACCGCGGCGGCAGAGGTATTCGTGGTACACAGACTATTGAAAATGATAACGTGGTTGACGTTATGGTCACCACCAACCATCATTATCTCCTGTGCCTGACCAACAAGGGTCGTGCCTATCGCATGAAGGCTTACCAGATTCCGGAAGCCGGCCGCAATGCCAGAGGCACAGCTATGATCAACCTGCTGCAGTTGATGCCTGAAGAATATGTCACAGCTGTTCTGCCTCTTCGTGAGTTCCCTGAAGACCAGTACCTCTTCATGGCTACTCGTAAGGGTATCGTTAAGAAGACTCCCCTGGCTCAGTTTGCAAATGTCCGTAAGACAGGCCTTCAGGCTATGACCATGACGGAAGATGATGAACTGATTGGCGTCAGATTTACAGACGGTAATGCTGAAGTCCTGCTGGTCTCACATAATGGTATGGGTATCCGCTTCCATGAAAAGGATGTCCGTCCCACAGGTCGAAGCTCCATGGGTGTCCGTGGTATGGCATTGGCTGATGATGACTATCTGGTATCTGCTCAGCTTACTGTTCAGGGCAATGACATGCTTCTCATCACTGAAAAGGGTATGGGTAAACGTACCGATATGTCAGAGTTCCATATCCAGGGCAGAGCCGGTAAGGGTGTTAAGTATTACAACATCACTGAGAAGACCGGAAAACTGGTTGGCGGCTTAGGTGTCTTCGGTGATGAAGACATTCTGATCATCACAGAAGAAGGCGTCATGATCCGTACAGAAGTCGAGTCTATCTCCAGACTTGGCCGTGTCACCTCCGGTGTTAAGGTCATGAACCT
Organism: Candidatus Equihabitans merdae; assembly: GCA_018065025.1. GTDB lineage: Bacteria > Bacillota > Clostridia > Lachnospirales > Lachnospiraceae > Chordicoccus > Chordicoccus merdae. Next base: position 429 of record JAGHUB010000417.1, on the reverse strand, counting down.
GGCTGAAGGCGTCACCATCGCTAACTTTGCAAAGGTCAGACCTCTGCCGGAAGAAGCCGTAGGAGATGATATTTCTGAAGAAGACCTTCAGGATGAAATCATCGACGTGGAAGATACAGATGTGATGGATGATGACATCGCAGATAGTGATTCAGTAGATGAAGCTGCACAGGCTGCAGAAATGGATATTCCCGAAGGATTCGGCTATGTAGACAGTGGTATTGATAAACTGCTGGATGCCGCTGAAAAGGATCAGGAAGACCAGTAATAATAATTAAAACAAGAAAAGCGTATGAAGAGTAAGACATTACTTTTCATACGTTTTTTTTATGTATTCTGATGCGAAAATATTTATTTTTTGGTGTGTACATAGTGTGCACAAGCCTTTGTTAACATGAACTCATCAAGAAACAACAAGACATCAAAAAC
>JAGHUB010000267.1 GCA_018065025.1 Candidatus Equihabitans merdae | reverse complement strand
AGAGGAGATTAAGGACTACATGGCCATTTGTGATGAGCTGGGTCTGTCAGCTTTGGTAGAAGCTCACGATGAAGCAGAAGTAGAGATGGCTATTCGCTGCGGTGCCAGACTGATCGGGGTAAACAACCGCAACCTGAAGGATTTCTCCGTAGACACCGGCAACAGCGGTCGCCTTCGCCAGATGATTCCGGAGGGCATCACCTTCGTTTCTGAAAGCGGTATCGCCGGTCCGGAAGACGTAGCTGAAGTCAATGCCATGGGGGCCGATGCCCTGCTGGTTGGTGAAGCTTTGATGCGTGCTCCTGACAAGAAGGCAAGATTGGCAGAACTGAAGTCACTGATCTGACAATTTAGATTTCAAAGAAAAAATTTGCTTCTGCATATGCTGGGCGGAGATAAAGTTGTCTCAATGGGAAGCCAAATTCCCTTCGAGAGAAGAAATCTTTCGGAGCCTGCACGGATTCCGATCAGCAGATGACAGCATGACGCAGATTTAAAACGAAAGGCGTGTATGAGTTATCAGGACACTAAGATAAAAATGTGTGGCCTCCGTCGTGAACAGGACATCATGATGGCCAACCTTCTTCCTATAGACTATATTGGATTTGTTTTTGCCACTAAGAGCAGCCGATACCTGCTGGATTCCGAGGCAGCGGACCTGAAAGGTCTCTTGGCACCATCCATTCAAGCAGTAGGCGTTTTCGTCAATGAGCCTGTCGATCATGTGGTTGAGCTTCTGGACCAGGGTATCATCGACATCGCCCAGCTTCACGGCAAGGAAGACGCCGCTTATGTAGCAGAGCTTAGGTCAAAAACAGACAAACCCATATGGCAGGCATTTGCCCTGAAGGAAGACGAGGATATTGCCAAAGCTAATGCAAGTCAGGCCGACATGATTCTCTTAGACAGTTCCGGCGGCGGCAGCGGCAATACATTTGACTGGAAGAAGCTGGACGGCATCACACGACCCTTCATGCTGGCCGGTGGTTTAAATCCGAAAAATGTTGTCGAAGCCTTGGAAATCTGTCATCCTTACGGGGTG
>JAGHUB010000431.1 GCA_018065025.1 Candidatus Equihabitans merdae | reverse complement strand
CTTAATGATCAATTTGAGGCATTTTTGGTATTCATCATGTCGTTGATCTTAAGTGTTGTAGAACGAATCTGGCTGGTGCTGATGTCATGATTCATGAAGTTGATGATATGAGCCATGAACTTTGTCATGTTAGCTGTTGCATAGTAGGGACGTTCCAGAAGTTCCGGACTCTGATAGCAGAGGTTGGTAGTGATCAGCTTATCGATGCAGCCTTCTTCATAAAGATTATCGAAAGCGGCAAGTCCCTTAGTGAACAGGCCGAATGTGGAGCAAACGAAGACACGATTGCATCCTCTTGCTTTAACTTTCTTGCAGACATCGATCATGGAACCACCGGAGGCAATCATATCGTCGATGATAACAACGTCTTTACCTTCAACGGAATCACCAAGGAATTCGTGTGCAATGATGGGATTGACACCATCCACAACTCTTGAATAGTCACGGCGCTTATAGAAGGTACCCATATCAACATTAAGGATGTTGGAGAAGTAGATACTTCTTTCCATAGCACCTTCATCCGGGCTGACTACCATAAAGTGATCTTTATCAACTTTAAGATCCGGAACAGATGTATAGAGAGCCTGCAGGAACTGATAGGTGGGCATGAAGGAATCGAAGCCCATCAGAGGTGCAGCGTTCATAACACGGGGGTCATGAGCATCGAAAGTGATGATATCGGATACACCGTATTCAGCCAGTTCCTGAAGGGCAAGAGCGCAGTCCAGAGATTCCTGGGCAGAACGTTTATGCTGACGACCTTCATAAAGGAAGGGCATGATGACTGTGATACGATGTGCTTTACCATTGGCGGCAGAGATGACTCTCTTAAGATCCTGGAAATGATTGTCCGGGGACATGTGGTTGATTTTGCCGCGCATATTATAGGTGACGCTGTTATTGGTAATATCACAGAAGATATAGAGATCCATACCGCGGACGGATTCATTAAATCTGACTTTGGCTTCGCCTGTACTTAAGCGAAGAGCTTCTGTGTTCAGGATATAGTTGGAACGAATGTACTCAGGATAATCTTTTAAAGCAGTTCTTATCTTTGAATCTTCAACCCGATTCTGATATAACTGGTCGTTGACCGCTTTAGCCATATCATAAGCACCGGCAAGACTTACTAATTTCACCGGAGCGACCGGTGCGTGCATTGTATTATCAGTTATGTAGGACATAATCTGCAGCCTCCTTTTTTCGCTTCTTCAATAATAACAAAGTCCCCCAATCCATTCAAGGATGTTTACAAAAATGGGGTTAATTGATATATTTTAGAGGATAATGTAAAGAAGGGAGAGAGGACAATTATGAGTAAACCGATCGTTGCTATCGTCGGACGCCCCAATGTAGGCAAGTCAACTCTTTTCAATATATTGGCCGGATCAGACATCTCAATCGTCAAGGACTATCCCGGTGTTACCAGAGACCGTATCTACGCAGATGTAGAATGGACAGGATATCGCTTCACATTAATTGATACAGGTGGTATCGAACCCGATTCATCCAATAAGATTCTTAAAGAGATGCGCCAGCAGGCACAGATCGCTATTGATACAGCAGATGTTATTCTCTTTATGGTAGATGTTCGTCAGGGTCTTGTAGATTCTGACTTTAAAGTAGCCGATATACTGAGACGCTCAAAGAAGCCGGTAGTTCTGGCTGTCAACAAAGCCGACAGCTTTAAGAAGTTCCAGGCTGATGTATATGAATTCTATAATCTTGGTTTAGGTGATCCCTATCCCAT
>JAGHUB010000305.1 GCA_018065025.1 Candidatus Equihabitans merdae | reverse complement strand
CCCCTGGAGACCCTCTACAAAGAGTGTGACATCATTACCCTGCATATGCCTCTTACAGAGGACAATTTCCACATGATCGACGAAAATGCCATTGCCATGATGAAGGATGGTGTACGCCTCATTAATACGGCCAGAGGCGGCCTCATCGATTCAGATGCCCTGATCAAAGGTCTGAAGAGCGGCAAAGTTGGGGGTGCCGGTTTGGATTGCATTGAAAATGAATTCAATCTTTACTATTACGATCATCGTTCCTCTGTCCTGGATAATGATCCTCTGGCAATCCTTCGCAACTTCCCCAATGTCATTGTCACACCCCATATGGCTTTCTACACCAACAAGACTGTCAGTGACCAGGTCTACTGTAATGTTTCCTCAGGTGCTTTAGACAGCAGAGGGGAAGAGAATCCCTGTCTGGTGACATTAAGATAAAGGTATTATTCGAGGAGTTTTATTTATGAAATCTTTTAAGCGGTTAGGCGTCATTTTCCTTGCTCTTTTGATGTTGCTGGCCCTGCCGGCCTGTCAGTCCATTTTGCCGGAAGAACCCTCAGAAGCCCTGCAGAGTTTAACAGAAGAGGCAGAGGATTCTGAGGAAGCTCTGACAGAAGCCCAAGATGACTCATCTATAGAATCGGCGATAGAGTCCTTGATGGCATCCGCAGAGGAAGAGTCGGAAGATATCCAGTCAGAGGAAGCTGAGGAACCGGGAGAAGATCCCGGTCAGGCTTCCACAGATGTTTCCGCAGAAGATGGGGAGAAATCCACTGAGTCGGACATTTCCGGGACGGAAGACGGCAGTTATTCTTCCAAGGAAGAAGTGGCCCTGTACCTTCATACCTATGGCCGCCGGCCCAATAACTACAGTTCCAAGACCAAAGCTCAGAAGAAGGGATGGGATGCCCAGTCAGGCAATCTCTGGGACGTTTGCCCCGGTATGAGTATCGGCGGTGGCCCATTTGCCAATAGAGAAGGTATCCTGCCTGACGGAGACTATAAGGAATGCGACATCGATTACAATGGTGGTCATCGTGGAGCTAAGCGTATCGTTTATTCTGATGACGGTCGCATTTATTACACTGAGGACCATTACAATACCTTTGAGCAGTTGTATTAATGAGGAATATGGATGAAAGAAATTAATCTGAAGGTCTCAGACCTTGTGGATGGACAGGTCATGCATGA
>JAGHUB010000171.1 GCA_018065025.1 Candidatus Equihabitans merdae | reverse complement strand
TCCTAATCAAGGTAAGAGTTTTGAGGGAAAGTCGGTATGCTTTCCCGTATCGATGGACTGAGGCCGCAACCTCCATTACCCTCCATTCATGGCCGAAGTCGCATCTCCATCCATACCATATTCTCCTAATGAAAATAAGCGATCTCAGATAACTGGGATCGCTTATTTTCATTTGTGAGTTATTACCAATCTCTGATTGGTAATGCCCAAGCGGCAAGCGTCTTCAAAGAAACACCGACGGCGTTTCCTCCATTATTTCATTGATTGATCATGCTCAAGGGGCCAGCATCTTCAAAGAAACACTGAACGTGTTCTTACCTTCATCTGACACTCTCCAGAGGCAGTGCGTAGCAATATTTGCCGGAGGTAAACTTACCGAAAATGTATTTGTTGCTGGCTGATTCGCAGGCTGTGTAAAGCTTGCCATCGATGATTTCGATTTCTTCTGACATAGGCGGTGTCTTTATGGTGCCTGTGCAGGAGCTTTCATTTACGATATAAAGGGGCACTTCCTGACCATTGAAATCAAAGGTGCTTTCCGTGAATTTAGATGAATCATACTTGCTGATAGCTGAGAAAGCCAAGCCATAAGAGGTGGACAGGTAGAGATCATTGCCATCCCAGGCCAGGCCCTGAACCAGATCCGGCAGAGAATAGACACAAACCGGTGTCAAATCAAGGCCAAGCTCGGCTGAGGGATCAAAACTGTAAATGACAGCCAGCGCACGATTTACACCATTTTCTGTATCAACGGTGTGGGTATCCGGTGTTTCATGGCTTTCCGGACGATAGAAATCCGCCACCATCAACTGGTCTCCATTTACCGTAACGGTACCGGCATTTATTGTGATACCATCATTCTCACCAACCAGTATCTGACCTTTGGCCTGCAAACCGTCACCATCCGATGCATTTGCCGCTGCCTCTCTGTCATAGACATAGAGATAATCATCATAACCGGCCACATAGAGATAGTCCCCATAAGCTGCCACACCGGAGGCATGACCATTATAGACAGAACCATCTTCCAGCAGAAGCTCTATGCGCTTGGGAGAACGAGGAGCCTCACGGTCGATCACATAGAGGGGCGAGGAAGAATTATCCTTGCTGTAGCCTGTCATATAGATCTGATTGCCGGCCTCATCATAATGGATACCCTGAGGGATAAAACCGCTATTCAAACCCGGGATCACAAAAGCCTTATCCGCTTCTTTATAATAAGAAGAGACAGAGCCCTTGAAATAAATTCTGACACCTACAAGCAAGATGGCCACCAGAAGGACCAACACACTCAGGATGATGCCGACCACTTTAATTGCTTTCTTCATATATTATTTACCCTTTCGTTGACGAGGATGATCTGACATAACCTGCTATCAACCTGTCTGACCATCTCTTCCGATAAATACATCACCGACTCACCTCATTATACAGCCAAACCTTCAAACTGCCAGCAGTCTTGCCTGTTATATCCTGTCTATCTGTCATCTCGCATCCAACGTTTGATGGCGTTCAAGACAACATGCACGATACCTCTCCCTCTTTATCTTTTTTAACATTTGTAGTACATTTATCCTTAATCAATCAGCGTTTTCCCACCACAGCTTCTTCATTTTCCAAAGATGATTTCAGGTTGTCCCGGGCTTTCGCAATTCCAGATAAAATACTTGCATTTTCTTCACAGAAAAGGAGATTTACTTATGGTCAAAATCATGTCAGACAGCACATGTGATCTGTCCAAAGAGCTCATTGAGAAGAACAATATCGATATCCTGCCCTTGCACATCCTGCTGGGGGACAAAGAATACAGAGACGGCATCGACATCACCCCGGACGAGATCTATACCTGGGCAGATGCCAACAAAACCACTCCCAAGACATCTGCTTCCGGTATGGAGGACGTTGTGGAAGCCATGCGTCCCTATGTGGAAAATGGCGACGAAATCGTGGTTTTCACCATTTCCCAGTCCATGTCCACCAACTTCAATGTCATGCGCCTGGCCGCCGATGAATTGGAAGCTGAAGACAAGATCCATGTTATCGATTCCGCCAATCTTTCCACCGGTATCGGCCTGCTGGTCCTGACTGCCTGCGATCTGGCAGCTCAAGGCAAGAGCGCTGCCGAAATTGCTGATGAAATCGAAAAACTGAAGAGCGCTGTTCGTGCCAGCTTTGTCGTAGATACTCTGGTCTATCTCCATCGCGGCGGCCGCTGCAGTGGTGTAGAAGCCCTGGCCGGTCAGATGCTGAAACTTCATCCCCGCATCGAAGTAGTTGACGGCGCCATGCGTCCCGCCCAGAAATACCGCGGCAAGATCCACAAAGTGGTTATGAACTACGTCAAAGATATGGAAAATGATCTGAAGACCGCTCGCAAGAATCGTGTCTTCATCACCCATTCCGGCTGTGACCGGGCCATCGTAGAAGAAGTGGAAGCCTATCTCAAATCCCTGGACCGCTTCGAAAATATCTATGAGACCCGTGCCGGCGGTGTTATCTCATCACACTGCGGCCCCGGTACACTGGGTGTACTCTTTATTGCGGAATAAAAGCGCGATCAACTCAATAGCAATAAAACAATCTCCAACCATATCTACCATTTGGCAGTTGCGTTTTTGATTTCCAAGGCGAGTCGTTACGATATTAAGGGAATGAAGTATTTCCTCCTGAATGCGGATAGCCTTGCTATGTAGAAACTGTAATCAAGGCAGTGAAAAGATTTCCGAATCCCACCTTTGTGTCCTTTGAAGATGGCGGTCATCTTATGAGCGGCCACGAATATGAAGTACATGACGCAGTCGTAAACCTTATAAATATGACAAGCACTCTGAAGGGAGATACCCGTCTATGACAATGAAAGACCTAAGCAATGGACCGGATTGGATCGTATGGGCAGTCTTTGCCTTATTAGTTGTGCTCAGTGCCGTTTTACTATCCGGTCACGGAACAAACCTGATCGCCGGTTATAATACTTCTTCGAAAGAAGAGAAAGATAAGTACGATGTCAAGAAGCTTTGCCGTGTTGTAGGCGGCGGATTGCTGGCTATAGCTTCTTTGCTTCCTTTCGCTGTACTTGGCGAAGCCCTTCTGCCGGCATGGGTCGCCTATGCCTATCTGGCCTTCGTGATCGTAGATTGTATTGTTATGATCATCCTGGCAAATACCATATGCAAAAAATAAGCTGAAAGCCACAATTCTCCCTAATCCCAATACGGTAACTTTACTATTACAGAATCCGTGAATGGAACAATCTCAAAAGATAGCCAGTCCAATGACAAGGGCAACTGCTACGATACCGGTGATGATGCCGACCTTCTTTGTTATAAAAGAAAAGCTCTGATGTCGGGCACATCAGAGCTTTTCCCAATGTAGATGAGCTATTCTATAGAAGCGCAATACCAACTTCTCAGAATCTTATTCAACGTCCTCCAGGGCGGCTAAATTAATCTCGCCTGTACGGACTTTAATAACCTCGGCCACGTTGTAAACGAAAATCTTACCGTCGCCGATCTTACCGGTATAGAGTGTTTTCTTGATGCATTCGATGACATCATCAAGAGGCAGGTTACCGATGATAACTTCAACTTTAACCTTGGGCAGCAAGGTAGCATCCACTTCAGCACCACGGTAATGTGTGCCTGAACCCTTCTGAACACCGCAGCCCATAACCTGTGTAACAGTCATGCCGGTGACGCCCAGTTCATTGAGGGCACGACGGAGCTTGTCATAGCGGGACAGCTTAGCGATGACAACAACCTTGTACATACCTGTGGGATTAACATCCGGAGCAACCGCTGTGCCAACAGCTGCATTTCTTTCAAACTCGGTGGCAGTAGCATAATCATCGTTGCCAAGACGAGTATTTTCATTAACATCCATGATCATAGAACCGGAAACGTCCATAAGCTGGAAGCCTGAGTAAGCACTGGCCAGACCATGTTCTGTAGCATCCAGACCAAGGATTTCCTCTTCCTCTGAAACACGCAGACCAAAGATAGCCTTGATCACCATAAAAGTGATGGTAATCATGATGGCGGTATAAACGATGATAGCCAGCACACCTTCACACTGGATCAGCAGCTGCTTAATGCCACCGCCGTAAAGTAAGCCTTTTCCGGCGATCTGGTTGGCACCATAGGTCACACCATCACCAATACCGCGGGCAAATGCGGGAGCTGTATCGGTAGCAACCAAACCAACAGCCAGAGTGCCCCAGATACCATTCATCATATGGACGGCTACAGCACCAACCGGATCGTCTACGCGAATCACGTTATCACAGAACCAGACGCCAAAGACAACCAATAAACCGGCTACCACACCTACCAGGATGGCCCCGGCGCCATCACACACATCGCAAGGAGCGGTGATGGCAACCAAACCGGCCAGGGAGGCGTTCAGACACATAGAAACATCGGGAGAACCATAACGAATCCAGGTATAAATCATACAGACAACTGTAGCTACAGCCGGAGCAATAGTGGTGGTCACAAAGATGGAACCAAGCTCTTCTACTGTAACAGCGGCGGCACCATTGAAGCCGTACCAGCCAAGCCACAGGATAAATACACCAAGCGCACCGATGGGCAGGTTGTGACCCGGGAAGGCATTGACCTTGACGATCTTGCCTGCATTGTCCTTTGTAAACTTACCGATACGGGGACCAAGGATAGCTGCACCGATCAAGGCACATACACCACCTACCATATGAATGCAGGCAGAACCGGCAAAATCATGAAAACCAATACCGGCCAGCCAACCGCCGCCCCATGTCCAATGAGCTTCGATGGGGTAAATGACGGCGGAGATGACGCCTGAATAAACGCAATAGGACAGGAACTTTGTACGCTCAGCCATCGCACCGGAAACGATCGTAGCTGTGGTAGCGCAAAATACCAGGTTGAAAACAAAATTGGACCAATCAAATGTGGCATAGTTTGTGAAAATGTCGAAGTTGGGCATACCCATAAAGCCCATCAGAATATCTTCACCAAGCAGCAGACCAAAACCGATCAGAATAAACATCACGGTACCGATGCAGAAGTCCATCAAGTTCTTCATGATGATGTTACCGGCATTCTTAGCACGGGTAAAACCTGCTTCTACCATAGCAAAACCGGCCTGCATCCAGAAAACCAGGGCGGCCCCAATCAGAAACCAGACCCCAAATGTCTGACCGCTGATCATATCTAAAATCTCTTGTGTCATATAAAACACCTCCAAGTTTTTTCTTTAAAAGTGCTTCTGCACTCCTCCCCCTCGCTCTTTGCCACAGGGCCCTTGCGCAAAGAGTCAGGTAAATAAAAAAGGTGAAGCGTCGACGTCTCCTAAGTAGAAACGCCTTTGCTTCACCTTTCAGATTCAAAAAGCATATAATCATTAACTGTTGACACTACAATTCCTGACTGGATATCAGAAAAAAGATAAGGCGCTGAGCTCTTGTCTCAACGCCTTTGTCTGATAGGTACGCATGTTATCACGTGTTTTTATTGGTGTCAATACCTAATTTTTGATTTATTCTTTTGTTAATAATCACTATAAGTCTTTCCGACACCCGTCACAGCTCTCAGATTTTCCGGCATAATGGCACCGAATCCTACCTTTTTGCTCTTGTTTTCTCAGCATTGCCGGAAAAATATTGATTGAAATTGACAGCCATCTGCCCTGCCATATTTTCCTTGGATAAGCCTCTGTAATAACAGAAATTCTCCAGATTTTTTTCCAGAACGGGACGGATGATTTCATTTTCTACCGACTCTTTTCCAAAAGCCCACGCCAGGGCTTCCAAACCGTCGGTCTCAAGAAATACCCGATTGAGAGGCACTTCCCTGATCAGCATTTTTCTGGCTTGGTGAGACTCCGGATTACCCAGGATCCCTTTCCCCTGACAGATCAGATGAGTATCCGGTCCCAAGGTAAAATAGCAGTCCTTCTCCATGAGTTTTTCCAGCACCGGAACATTTCCCGAAAACCAGTGGATCAGGATATTTCCCGGGAAATCAAGGATCATCTCCATACACTCTCTTTCATAGCCATCCGAATGAATAATGATGGGTTTATTTAGATTCTGTGCCAGCTCAAGCTGTTCTTCCAGAATCTTTTTTTGTATAGAAAGAGGAGCTTGAGACAGGCCACCATCCAAGCCAATCTCTCCAACAGCTTTGCACTGTCTGAAGAGAACTTCATAGTCAGAAACCCGATACTGGTGGGCAAACCATGGATGGATACCGAAGCTTACAGCCAGCTCCTCCCGGTCTGCAAAGGGCATAATCTCCTGCCATTCAGCTGGCGATCCACAGGAATAAAAGCTTGCGATATGATGTTCTTTTCTGTACTCTATTTCCCTTTTCTGCACATCATAAGAATATTTTTCTTTCTCAGGCAGATGGGTATGCATATCGATCAGATCAATCATAATGAGGCCTTCTGTTTGATAATATTGTAGATCTCGCCCCGAAGCTTGCCCTGGTCATAAAGCCATTCGCGACTTCTGTCCTTCTCCTCGATCCGAATCTCCTGGCGAATCCCTTCCCCGGGTCTTCCAAGAATCAGGATACGGTCAGACAGGTAGATGGCTTCATCCGTGTCATGGGTGACCAGAAGGATAGTCTTATTCAGATCCCTGCAAAGTTTTACCAGCCAATCCTGAAGATCATTTCTGGTAATGACATCCAGGGCCCCGAAAGGCTCATCCAGCAGATAAATATCTGCATCACACAAAGTCGTGCGCAAAAAAGCAGCTCTTTGTCTCATGCCACCGGAAAGTTCAGAGGGAAAGCTATTTTCATAGCCTTCCAATCCGAATCTTTTCATTTGTTCTGCCGCAAGGGCCTTCACTTCTTTTTTATTCCCGTGGATCTCGCTGTAGAGGCAGACATTATCCAAAATTGTTTTCCAGGGAAGCAGCAGATCATTCTGGGGCATATAGGCAAAATGAGGATTGACTCCCTCTACCTTCTGCCCTTCAATGCAAACTTCACCTCGTTCTACCTTCAAGATACCGGCCAGAATGTTTAACAGCGTGGATTTGCCGCATCCGGAGGGACCTAAAATACTGACAAACTCCCCTGCCTTCACGTCAAAGGACAAGTCCTGAAGTATTTTCTTATCACCATATGAGAAATCTAATCCGGATACGGACAGTTTATTAACATTTTCCATCATTCTTATTCAAAAAACTGATTGGTATACATCTCTTTTACATCGACAGGCTCTGTAACAACACCATATTCTTCCAGGAAGTCCATATAGTTGCTCCAGGTCTCATCTTCCATCTTGCCCCATGTATCGATGCCTTCCATGAAGCGTTCTGCCAGGATGTTCTGAGATTTCTTAAGCATCTCGATATCTGTATCGGGGCAATATTTGGCCATCAGTTCAGCGGCAGCATCCGGATCGGCGATAGCATCCATATAACCTTTCTCTGTAGCACGCAGGAAGGCTGCTACCATTTCCGGATCATTGTTGATGGTATCGTCATGAGCAACGATCATGGTGGTGTAGTAGTCCAGACGGTCATCCATGTCCTTGCACATCAGCAGGTTCAGGTCTACGCCGGCTAATTCTGCAGCAACACAATCCCATGCTTCATAGAGCCACAGCATATCAACGCCCTTACCAAGAGATTCAAAACCGGCACCATCAGAGATGATCATGTTGAGCTTACTGAAATCACCATCATAAGCATCCATAAAGGCATGAAGCATCTCCTGTTCACCGGCTCCGCCCCAGCCGGCAAATGTTTTGCCTTCGAAGTCCTTGGGAGATTCGATGCCGCTGTCAGCCAGTACAGCAATACCTGAAGGATTGTGAGGGATGATCTGAGCAATGGCTTTAACCGGGATGGGATCTTCGGACAGGTGACCAAAAGTAATATCTTCCTGATAAGTGATACCGAAATCACCCTTGTTCTGAGCGATCAAAGTAGCGGCAGTGCCGTCTGTGGGTTCGATAATATTAACCTTAAGACCTTCTTCGGCATAGTAACCATTTTCATCAGCGATATACATGCCGGTGTGATTTGTGTTGGGCAGATAATCAAGAATAACGGTAACTTCTCGCAGTTCGCCATTGTCATTGGCAGCCTCAGCTGCTTCAGATTCAGTTTCTTCAGTTGCGTCCGCAGCATCAGCTTCAGGGGCATCTGCTGCTTCCTTTTTACCGCAGCCTGTTACCAGGGTCATGGCGCCCACCAGAGACACTGCAAGCACTGTGCTGACAAGCTTTCTAAAGTTCTTTCTCATAAGTTCTCTCCTTGTATATATTTATTTTTTAATTTTAATAACCTAAGTATTCTTTCCCTTATTTCTTTATTCTCTTGCCGGGAGTGGCCATCCATCCAAATGCACTTACCAGGGCATTCATCAGAAGGCTCAGCAATATGATCATAAGAACACAGCCGAAGACCTTGTCCATGGCATAGTTGTTCTTAGCACGGATCAAGTAATAACCAAGACCTTGTTGAGAGGCGATCCACTCACCAACCACAGCACCGCTGATGCTGTAAGTGGCCGCCACTTTAAGTCCCGACATGAGAGAAATCATGGCGGAAGGAATCTTGGCGATCTTATATAGCTGCCATTTTGAGCCGCCATAGGTCATGATCAGGTTTTTATACCCTTCATCAATAACGCTTAGTCCATCACTGAAATTGACGACGATGGGAAAGAAGCACATGAGCACCACGGTAAGGATCTTAGGTGCATAGCCAAAACCCAGATAAATGATAAGAATGGGGGATAAAACAATAACCGGCACCGTCTGAGATACCACCAGGATGGGATAAATACTTTCCCTTACGATAGGAATGGCATCCATCAGGATACCCAGAGCAATAGCCAGGAGAAATGCAATCAGCATACCCACCAAAGCTTCAAAAACAGTCACCAGAGAATGGCTCATGTAATTGGAAAAATCCGTCACCAGAGAAGCGATGATCTTAGTCGGAGCCGGCAGAACATAGATAGGAATCTGACCTATTCTGACAACAAGTTCCCACAGTATTAAGCACAAGATGATCACCACGAAAGGGGCAATCTTTTTCTTCTTTTCCATATATTTCTCCAAATTTCTGCCTGTGTACAGGCACCCGCAACCACGAAAGCTCATTGTATACACAAAAAAAGATCCGACACCAAAAGGCATCGGATCATAAGCGCATTCGTCAACACACAATACAACAATGATTTTGAATACGGAATACTTCCTACGCCAGTATTATCTGTCTCAGGTTCAAAGGGTTAAAGCATGGTGCTTACTCTCAGGCAGTAAAGCCACCCCTAATTCCAGTCGCTATTATAAATAAGCCGCACTCAAAAAGCAAACATTTTTATTATTTTGTCGCATTCATATGCTTCGTATACACAAAATAACAGGAGCAGAAAGTTGATTCTTTCTGCTCCTGCTATTTATGTGATTGAGAGGTTTTGATTATTAACTCACTTGTTATTAATCTGCATTTGCAACAACCACGGGCTGTTCCTGTGCTGAGTCCGGAGTTGATTCTGAACCGGAGTCCTGACCATTTTCCGGAGTACCGATGTAGCGGATGAAGACCATCTTGAAGCCGCCATTACCATCAGCTTCGTATCTGAACTTGATAGCGTCGCCCTTAGTGGGTGTATAGCCATCCTGCATATCTGTGTTCTCATCGATAGTAAATGTTACTTCGTTCTTGTCCAGATCCTTCTGTTCAAGGTTACCGTCTTTAGCGACTGCACCTTCTTTGAAAGCATCCAGGTTGGCAACGACGATCTTGCCATCGCTGAAGGAAACGATATTGCCCTGAGTCATGGTATCGACATGAGAGATGCAGCTGAGGCTGATCAGGGACATGTCATTCATGTTGTATTCGAAGTGAACCATGTCGCCGGCCTGGGGCATGCAGCCTGCCGGATACTGTGTACTGTCTGTAGCCTTCAGTTCAACCTTCTTGTCTTTCTGTGTATTGACCACGATCTTGTCACCAAATTCATTCAGAACGCCTGTACCAGAAACTTTAACAACGGGAACGGGTTTGGGGTCCGGTGTAGGTGTGGGAGTCGGTGTAGGTGTCGGGGTCGGTGTAGGTG
>JAGHUB010000214.1 GCA_018065025.1 Candidatus Equihabitans merdae | reverse complement strand
GTCTGGGCAATACCATTTGTCACAGTAATGCTATAGACATCCGGAGCGGGGGTAATGTAACGGCCGGAACTTGTCAGAGACCCTTCGAAGCCCACTGCACTGACGATAACACGAACTCTCAATCCGCCGTCGGTTTTAACAGTCACATAATCGGCACCTGTGGCGCCTTCAATATTTTCCCAGACACCATCACGCTGGATCTGCCACTGGTAACGAAGATTTGCCGGGTCTACAGTTGATGTAATGCCGGAAGTATCAGCTGATACTGTTTCGCCGGCGTATTTAACAGAGCCCTTGATGGCGACACTACCTTCCAGAACAGGAAGGATCTCCTTAACCATCACATTTGACGCATAAACCAGCTGAGAGCTGGCGGTTTTGGCCAAGTGGTTGGCCTGCCAATAAGCATCAGCGAAATAATCGTCCTTGTTAGGATCATAGTCAAAATCAACCTTAGAACCTGTATAGAAAGGCTTAGTTACCGTGGTTGAACCAATGGTAATACTGTGAGTGCTGAGGTCAAAAGCGGCATCTCTCACATCCTGACGGGCAATAGAAATGCCGGATGTAAGCTTTGCATTACCAATAGTCAATGCCGTATCATCGGTACAACCGGTCATACTCAATGAACCGAAACCAAGTGCTGCACCCTGAGGAGGTGTGCCGACATTTCCGGAAACAACTGTCAGTTCTACACCGTCATTTAAGGTGACATCTACACCACCATATGTGGAAATGACATAGCCATTCCAGCTGGTCAGCTTACCGCCATTGAGCACTACCTTGCCAGTGTCATGAGCATAGATAACAGAACCGGATTTGTTGTTTTCAATATTGACATTCTCGGTGATAAATGTGGCTTCACCCTTAACCTCTACCGGACCTCTTGAATCTCTGTCGGTAGTTTTTCGGTTACTCATAAGAATGGAGCCATTTTTAATGGTCAGACTGGCGCTTCCACTGACATTGATCAGGCTAAACATCTTATTCATATAAGGATGTGATTCCATAGCCTGGAAATAAAGTCTGTGGCCATTCAGGTCCAGGGTTGAATCCCCTGTAGTGAAATTCAATGAAGCACCGCCGCCGGCTACATCGTCAGGACATGTGTAAGTAATATCATTTTCCAATCTGATATTTGTCTGCTTACCATGTACGGCACTATAGAGCTCGTCGTAAGTAGTGACTGATGTGACAGGTGCGGCCGCTACGGTAAGGGCTGTGGCCGGGATCATTGTCAAACACATCATGCAGCTCAGCAACAGGCTCAGCAGTTTATGCATCATTTTTCGTGTTTTCATAAACCATTTCCTCCTGATTTATTTTTCTTTTGAATACATGAATTATATCAAAAAGAGACACCTGACAAAACAGCCAGATGTCTCTCATTTCTAGTTCAATATTTAATTATTCAACTTCAGCCTTTGCCAGAGCTGCTTCGTAATCCTTTGTACCTACCCAGATGTCTTCCTTATACGGATTCTTCTTCTGTTCGATAGAGCGTTTTACGATGACGGCCAGGCATACGA
>JAGHUB010000318.1 GCA_018065025.1 Candidatus Equihabitans merdae | reverse complement strand
AAACAGATGTGTGTTGACAGCACATCTTTTGTAGATAACTATTTTGATAAGCAATACAAAATGGAGGTTAGGCCATGAAGGTATTAATCGTTGTTGATATGCAGACTGACTTTGTAGATGGTGCTCTTGGCACAGCTGAAGCTGTTGCTATCGTTCCCAATGTCAAAGCACGTATCGAGAAGGCCAACGCTGAGGGTGTGAAGGTTATCTTCACAAGAGATACTCACTTTGAAAACTATATGGAAACTCAGGAAGGTCGCAACCTGCCTGTTCCCCATTGCATCAAGGGCACAGATGGCTGGCAGATCGTACCGGAATTGACTGCTCTGACAGAAGGCTGCCAGATTATCGACAAGCCTACCTTTGGTTCAGTTGTTCTGGGTCAGATGCTTTGTGATCTTAACGCAGAAGAGGCTATTGAAGAGATTACTTTGATCGGTCTTTGCACAGATATCTGTGTTATCTCCAATGCCATGATCGCCAAGGCCAATCTGACAGAAGTTCCGGTAGCTGTTGAAGAAGCTTGCTGCGCCGGTGTTACACCTGCCACACATACTCAGGCTCTGGAAGCCATGAAGATGTGCCAGATCGCAGTTCGATAACATTGACGATATAGACTAAACCGCTTATAATCTACTTAGTCCTGGGGTGTGCGACCCCCTATATTTCCTGAACCTACATAAGACTGAAAGGGATGCCAACAAGACGTTTTCAATGCCAGGCCTCGAGCAACTACCGGAGGAAGGCAGCGACACGGATGAGGCTGCCCACCTGGCAATAGCTAGGCGTCAGCAATTTAGGAACGGCATCTTGGGATATTAGAGAACATGATCAGAAGTATCGTTGGAAATATTTCATACTTTGGTGAACGTTTAAGAAAAGACCATGTAGGTGCGTATGCCACTACATGTGCTTTTTTTCTGATGTTATCATTTGTTCCGCTGATTATGATCGTTATGGCCATCATCAGCCGGTCCTCTATTGACGACACCATGGTTATGAACGTCATTATCTCGGTATGCCCGGCAGGTATCCGAGATTATATTTCTGCTATTATTGAAGAAGTCTACAGTAAGTCATTTGCCATCGTACCGATCTCGGTGGTGATCCTGATCTGGTCTGCGTCCAAAGTAATATTTGCCCTGACTTTGAGTATGAATGTTATCAACAAGGTCAGTGAGACGCGTCAGTTCATTTTCCTACGGCTGAGATCTATGCTGATGATTTTGTTTCTGATCATCGCATTGGTACTGGTGGCTTTTTTGCATTCACAGAGTCTTCTCTTTACGGATGCAGCGGGAAGCCGTTTTCCGGCTATAGCTGAGATGGTTCAGGTCTTTGCGCCTTTTGGTAAGCTGATCGGGTATTTTCTCTTGGTGGTCATTTTCTGGACCATCTACACATTTTTCCCCAATAAGCGCCAACGGGTATCATCCCAGTTTCCCGGGGCCTTGCTGGTAGCAACGGTGTGGGTTATTTTGTCATATTTCCTGACTTTATACTATTCACACACCACTAACTTTAAATCCATATACGGCTCACTGACCGGTATGGTGCTGGCTATGATGTGGCTATACTTCTGTATGTATTTCCTGCTGGCCGGAGCTGAGATCAATCAGATCATTCTGGAGAATCCGGAAGACAATATGATCGTTAAAACGATTGAAGAGGCTAAGCAAACCAGTGCTTTAAAACAGGAAACACTCCGTCGGGAGGTCATGGAGCAGAAGCGCCGGGCCGCTGAAGAGGTTTTTAATACAAATGAGATCGTGCCGGAAGTCCGAGAGGAAGGGCATGATTACGATGACGAGACAGGTATTGATCTAAGCCTGATCCGTCAGGGATTTTATCAAAACGAAGATATTATGGAGGGTGAAGATGAGTGATATTCAACTGAAAGTCCGAGAGATCCAGGAAGAAGCTCTTGCCAAGCTCAGTGAAGCTTCCGGCATGGATATGTTAAATGAGATCAAGGTAGCATTCCTCGGCAAAAAAGGTTCACTGACATCAGTGATGAAAGCTATGAAGGATGTAGCTCCCGAAGATCGTCCCATGGTTGGTAAATGGGTTAACGAAGCTCGCGGTATTATCGAAGGCCGCATGGAAGAAGTTAAGGCTAAGATCGAAGCCGAAGTTATGGCTAAGAAGCTGGAAGCTGAAACCATCGACGTTACACTGCCGGCTAAGAAGATGATGGTTGGTCATCGTCATCCCAACACCATCGCTTTGGAAGAAGTTGAACGTATCTTCATCGGTCTTGGTTATGAAGTTATCGAAGGTCCTGAAATCGAATACGATGAATACAACTTCACTAAGCTGAACATTCCGGCAAATCATCCGGCCAAGGACGAACAGGATACTTTCTATATTACAAAGGACATCCTGCTGCGTACTCAGACATCACCGGTTCAGGCTCGTGTTATGGAACAGGGCAAGCTGCCCATCTGCATGATCGCTCCCGGTCGTGTATTCCGTTCTGACGAAGTTGATGCTACACATTCACCGTCCTTCCATCAGATCGAAGGTCTTGTTGTTGACAAGAACATCACTTTCTCCGATCTGAAGGGTACTCTGGATGTTTTCGCCAGAGAGCTCTTTGGTGAAGAAACCAAGACACGTTTCCGTCCCCATCATTTCCCGTTCACAGAACCCTCTG
Organism: Candidatus Equihabitans merdae; assembly: GCA_018065025.1. Classification (GTDB taxonomy): domain Bacteria; phylum Bacillota; class Clostridia; order Lachnospirales; family Lachnospiraceae; genus Chordicoccus; species Chordicoccus merdae. The sequence goes on along the minus strand of JAGHUB010000318.1, from coordinate 5,393 downwards.
CTGAAATGGATGTCAGCTGCTTCAAGTGCGGCGGTAAGGGCTGCCGTTTCTGTAAGAATGAAGGCTGGATCGAGATCCTGGGCTGTGGTATGGTACATCCTCATGTTCTTGAGATGTGCGGTATCGATCCGGAAGAATACCAGGGCTTTGCCTTCGGTGTCGGTCTGGAACGTATTGCCCTGCTGAAGTACGAAATCGATGACATGCGTCTGCTCTATGAAAACGACATTCGTTTCCTGAGCCAGTTCTAATTCTGAAAAATGGGAGATTAACATGAATACATCATTATCTTGGATTAAACAATATGTGCCGGATCTTGACTGCACAGCTAAAGAATATGCTGATGCCATGACTCTTAGCGGCACAAAAGTAGAATGCTTTGAAGAGATGGACCGTGATCTGGATAAGATCGTTGTCGGTCTTGTCAAAACCTGTAACGATCACCCGGATTCAGATCACCTGCATGTCTGCACTGTTGATGTAGGTACAGGCGAAGATCTGCAGATCGTCTGCGGCGCTCCCAACGTTGCTGCCGGACAGAAGGTTCCGGTTGTTCTGGTTGGTGGTAAAGTAGCCGGCGGTCATGACGGCAAGATGACAGAAGGTGGTATCGAGATCAAGGCCGGTAAACTTCGCGGTATCGAATCTTTCGGTATGATCTGCTCTATCGAAGAACTGGGTTCCACACCGGAATTCTTCCCGGAAGCTCCGGAATACGGTATCTACGTCTTCCCGGATGACACACCTATCGGTGCTGACGCTGTTGAACTGCTTGGCCTTCATGATGCTGTTATCGAATACGAGATCACATCCAACCGTGTTGACTGCTACAGCGTTATCGGTATCGCCAGAGAAGCTGCTGCTACATTCAACAAGCCCTTCGTTTATCCGGATGTTAAAGAAACCGGTAACGATGAAGATGTTCACGATTATATCGATGTTAAGGTTCAGGATCCGGATCTGTGCTCACGTTATTGCGCCAGAGCTGTTAAGAATGTCAAGATCGGTCCTTCACCCAAGTGGATGCAGAGACGTCTCATGTCCAATGGCATCCGTCCCATCAACAACATCGTTGATATCACAAACTATGTCATGGAAGAGTATGGTCAGCCCACGCACTCCTTCGACTATGATACAATCGCCAACCATCAGATCATCGTCAGACGTGCTGAAGACGGCGATGTCTTCACAACACTGGATGGCCAGGACAGAAAGCTTGACCATGATGTTCTGATGATCTGTGACGGCGAAAAGGAAATCGGTATCGCCGGTATCATGGGTGGTGAAAACTCCATGATCACAGATGATGTTAAGACTGTTCTTTTCGAAGCTGCCTGCTTCAACGGCACAAACATCCGTCTGTCAGCTAAGCGTATCGGTCTTCAGACAGATGCTTCTGCAAAGTTCGACAAGGGTCTGGATCCCAATACTGCTATCGAAGCCGTTAACCGTGCCTGTCAGCTGATGGAAGAGTTCGGTGCCGGCGAAGTTATCGGTGGTGTTGTGGATGTTCACGGCGAACTGCCGGTTGCTAAACGTATCCCCTTCAATGCTGAGAAGATCAATGGTCTGCTTGGCACGGATCTGCCGGCCGAAGAGATGCTTGGCTATTTCAAGGCTGTTGATCTGGAATACGATGCTGAAACCAATGAAGTTGTAGTTCCCACATGGAGACAGGATGTCCTTCGTCCCTGCGATCTGGCAGAAGAAGTTGCCCGTTTCTGGGGTTATGACAAGATTCCTACCACACTGCCTCACGGTGAAGCTACCGAAGGTCGTCTGCAGGAAGATATGCGTATCAACGACATCGCTCGTCGTGTTATCGAAGACTGTGGTTTCTCACAGGCTTACAGTTATTCCTTCGAAAGCCCCAAGGTATTCAACAAACTTATGCTGGATGCCGATGACAAGCTTCGTCAGGCTATCGAAATCTCCAATCCTCTGGGTGAAGACTTCTCCATCATGAGAACTATTTCTCTTAATGGTATGCTGACATCTCTGGCCTTCAACAGCAGCCGTCGTAATGAGAACGTTCATCTCTACGAGACAGGTAATGTCTATATTCCCAAGTCTCTGCCGCTGACAGAGCTGCCGGATGAACGTATGACTCTGACACTTGGTTTCTACGGTCAGGATGATTTCTTCGATATGAAGGGTGTTCTGGAAGTTCTCTTTGAAAGACTGGGTATCACAAGCCCCATCTCTTATGAAGCTTCTAACCTGAAGAATTACCTGCATCCGGGTCGTCAGGCTGAGATTATTATCAACAAGCAGGTTGTTGGTTATCTTGGTGAAGTACATCCCCAGGTTCGCAAGAACTATGGTATCCGTGAAAGAGCTTATGTAGCTGTTCTGGATATGCCGGTGATCTATCCCATGGCTTCCTTCGACAGAAAGTTCCAGGGTATCGCCCGCTTCCCGGCTGTTACACGTGACATCTCCCTGGTCGTACCCAAGAATGTTACAAACGGTCAGATCATGAATATGATCCGCCAGCGTGGTGGCAAGCTTATGGAAAGCTGCCGTCTGTTCGACGTCTATGAAGGTCCGGGCGTTGAAGAAGGAACAAAGTCACTGGCTTACAAGCTTATGTTCAGACATGCAGAGAAGACTCTGGAAGAAAATGAAATCACAGCTGTCATGAAGAAGATCATGAACGGTCTGGAAAGCCTGAACATCACATTGAGGTCTTAAATGGAACTTTATATTCTGAGACACGGTATTACAGAATGGAATAAAGTAGCACGTTTTCAGGGGCAGGTGGATATTCCGCTTGCCCCTGAAGGGGTGTCTTTGGCAGAAGAAGCAGCCATTGGTATGAAACATATCAAGTTTGATCATTGTTTCTCCAGCCCACTTAGTCGTGCCAGAAAAACAGCGGAAATCATCCTTGGCGACTCTGATATCGAAATCGTTAACGATAAACGTATTATGGAAATGAGTTTCGGCGACTGGGAAGGTCTTGTCAGCAGAGGTAAGCATGCTGATATTACCCCGGAGCAAAGATTAGCTCTTTACGATCCTTCTGAAAATGGTTATCGCCCCAACAATGGTGAGGCCATCAGAGACGTTATCAAACGAGCCGGCGATTTCCTGGAATCTATGAAAGAACTGGAGAAAGAAGGGGCTGAAAGAGTCCTGGTTTCTACCCATGGTGTCTGCTCCAGAGCTATTCTTCAGCATTATTGGCAGGACGGGGATTTCTGGCATGGAAATGTACCGCCTAACTGCTGTGTCAGCATTCTGACCATGAAAGATGGTAAACTGACTGATCTTCAGCAGGATATCATTTTCTATGAAAGTGAACCCATTGATTATTACGGGAACGGTAACGAATAATGTTAAAAACATCTGATTATTACTATGATCTTCCAAAGGAACTGATTGCTCAGGATCCCCTGGAAGATCGTTCCTCATCCAGACTTCTTCACATGGACAGAGAAACAGGAGAGCTTTCCCACGAAGTATTCTCTGATATCGGTAAATACCTGAAGGCCGGGGCTGTGCTGGTCATCAACAACACCAAGGTTATCCCTGCCAGATTGTACGGTGTGAGAGAAGGCAGTGGCGGTCATGTTGAGATCCTGCTGCTTCGTCGATTAAGTGATGTGGAATGGGAATGTCTGGTTAAACCGGGCAAGAAGTGCCGCACCGGTGCCCGCATCGTATTTGGTGAGGGGGTTCTTACCGGCGAGATCACAGAGGTTCTGGACAATGGTAACCGCCATATTCGCTTTGAATTCGACGGCATCTTCGAAGAAGTTCTGGACCAGTTAGGGGAAATGCCCCTGCCGCCATATATCCACAATAAACTGGAAGATAAGACTCGTTATAATACAGTCTATGCTAAGCATGATGGCTCTGCCGCAGCTCCTACAGCCGGTCTTCATTTCACAGAGAAGCTGATGGAAGAGTTGCAGGAGAAGGGGGTTATCATCGCTCCGGTTACTCTTCATGTTGGTTTAGGTACTTTCCGTCCGGTTAAGGCGGAAAACCTTGAAGAACATGAGATGCACTCTGAGTTTTATGTGGTTACGGAGGAAACAGCAGACATTATTAATAAGGCAAAGGAAGAAGGTCGTCGCGTTATCTGCGTCGGCACCACATCCTGCCGTACCATCGAGTCTGCTGCCACAGAGAAGGGGCACATTGAAGCCGGCAGTAACTGGACTCAGATCTTCATCTATCCGGGCTATGACTTCAAGCTCATGGATGCTTTGATCACCAACTTCCACCTGCCGGAAAGCACACTGGTTATGCTGGTATCTGCTTTTGCAGGCAGAGAACATGTCCTCCATGCATATGAAGAAGCCGTTAAAGAAGGCTACCGCTTCTTCAGCTTTGGGGATGCTATGATGCTCAGCTGATTTATAAGATTACATTAGCGCAGTCGATCTACATATGATCATCAGGCACGCGTCGTCGTCCTCAACTATCCCTTTCAGGGAGGATTTTCGGACTCCTTTGGCTTAACGCCTGATTCTTCATATGTGATCGCCTTGCACTATTTATTTTTTATACCGAAAGTACAGCTTTACATCAAAGAAGGGGGAAACAATATTTATGGAAATGAATGTCAAGGAATTAGAAAAGATCGTTAGGGAAGTTACATCAAATGACGAACATATTTTGATCCGTAATATGCTATATGGTTCTGAGATTGATTCAAAAAAATTGGCAAATGCTGTAAAACGCTATGCCTATCATGCAATGGATGAAACTGTTGTTGGCCTTTCTGATCATACATTATTTGGTAGTGCTAAAGAAGGTTTTGTCATTACCGACAAATGTCTGTATAGTTCATTTTTCAAATTCTCCCCTAGCAGGAAACAGGTTGTAACCAGTCATGGACATTGCATCTTCTTCGATGGCATTAAAAGTGTTAGTCCTCAAAAAGATAGCTACCTTACTATCAATTATGCAGATGGAAATAGCATTACCATTTCTTGCAACAATTATCGGGAATGGATTATGAATCTCCTTAATGGGATTATTCAGCCAGGTGCTGCAGATGAAGAAGAATCTATTGCTGAGCCGTCAATAAAGGAAGCAACTGCACAGAAGGAAAAAGAAGAGGCAGAGCGCAAGGCTAAAGAAGAAGCTGCTCGTAAGGCTAAAGAAGAAGCAGCCCGCAAGGCCAAGGAAGAAGCAGCTCGCAAGGCCAAAGAGGAAGCTGCCCGTAAGGCCAAGGAAGAAGCAGCTCGCAAGGCCAAGGAAGAAGCCCAGCGTAAAGCCAAAGAAGAAGCTGATCGAAAGCTTTTCGAAGACATTAAGAGACTCAATAATATTGACGCATGGGAGAAAGCTGATTTTATGGTATTTGATGATGAAGCCGATGGTGTTTTCAAATCAGCTGAAGCTCTTGTGAAGAGAAACATTACTGAGGCAAAAAA
>JAGHUB010000358.1 GCA_018065025.1 Candidatus Equihabitans merdae | reverse complement strand
AAAAACAAGAACTTCAGCATCCAGGATGCGGTGCAGAAGATGACATCCCGTCCGGCAGCTGTCCTGCATATCGATCGGGGATTGATTAAAGAAGGAGCTGCAGCGGACCTGAATATTTTCAACTTGCAGGATGTGAAGGCCTTGTCCACTTATGAAGAGCCGGAGCAGTTAAGCAAGGGATTCAAATATGTCATGTGCGGCGGCAAGATCGTGGTAGAGGATGACCATTTCCTGGGCAGGAATGGTGGTCAGCTGCTGCGGAAGTAAGTTGTAAATAATCCTGATTCAGATCAGGTTTAGAGGGAGAAGAATATGATAAAAACATTTTTCAAAAAAATGTTACTGACCCTTTCGGCAGCGGTTATTATTGCCGCCGGATGCGGAATCAGTGCAGAACCCGTCCATGCTGCTACGGTGGGACTTAATGTTGCCTCCCATAGCAAGGAGGAGATCGTTCAGTACATTGTCAACAATAATGTCAAACTGAATGATCCCATAACATATGACGTAGAGCCGGTGTTTACAGCACCTTACGTCAATGGTCGCTTAAGCGATGAGACCATGGACAGCGCTATTAAGATGCTGAACAATGCCCGTTATGTAGCCGGTCTTCAGAGCGTTACTCACAATTCGGCCTGGGATGAAATGATGATGGCGGCTACTCTGGTCAATAAGGCAAATAACGTTCTTACACACACACCGAGTCAGCCCGCAGGCATGAGTGATTCGCTCTATCAGTTGGGTTATAGTGGCTGTAGTAGTGCAAATATCGGTATGGGTCACAGCACACTGAATCAGGATATCATTCAGGGATGGCTGGCCGATTCCGGCGACAATAATTTGGCTACGATGGGACATCGTCGCTGGTGCCTGAATCCTACTATGGGAGCCACCTCTTTTGGTGCTGCCGGTACAGCCTGGCCCAGATACATGGCGATGTATGCTTTCGATAGAAGCAATTCTTCAGCAAGGGAAAGCCGAGTAGCCTGGCCGGCCCAGGTTATGCCTCTTCAGTACTTTGGTGATAATTACCCCTGGACCATCAGTATGGGATCAAGCGTCACCATGGCCAATATAAATGTTACCCTGACCAGACGTTCCGATAACCAGACCTGGCATTTCTCCTCAGCAAGCGCCGATGGTTACTTTAATGTCAATAATGGTGGTTATGGTCAAACCGGTTGTATTACCTTTAGACCGGATAGTATCAGCTATGCAGATGGCGATGTCTTCGATGTTACCATTACAGGCATGACAGATACGGTAAAGTACACCGTCAACTTCTTTGATCTGGATAAAGACTTCCATACTCATGAGTATTCCACATCAGGTATTAGTATAAATCAGGTTAATCCCGGTCTGACCATATCTTACGTTTGTCAGTGTGGTGATAAGTATACTAAGTTCTTCCCGTCAACTCTGATTTCAGTTACCACACCGGCCACTTGTACCACCAGTGGTAGGGGAGGATATGAATGTCCCACAGACAGCGGTACATATTCATATTCAGGTACCATTCCCGCTCTTGGTCATGACTGGGACGGTGGTGTGATCACCAAGGAAGCTACTTGCGGCGCTGACGGCGAGAAGACGATCTCCTGTTCAAGATGTGACGCTACAAAGACGGAAGTTATCAAGGCTTCAAGTGATAAGCATAAGGTGGAAAATGTTCCTGCTGTCCCCGCAACCTGCGAAAAGGGCGGTACAACAGCCGGCACAAAATGCTCTGTCTGCGGTCAGATTCTCAGCGGCTGCACAGCAACCAATGCTCTTGGCCATGCCTGGAACAGTGGTGTTGTCACAACAGCAGCCACTTGCACAAGTGATGGTGTCAAGACATTCACTTGCACAAGATGTAATGGCACAAAAACAGAAGCCATCAAGGCAACAGGCCACACTTGGAACAGTGGCGTCATCACAACAGCAGCCACCTGCACAAGTAATGGTGTGAAGACATTCACTTGCACAAAGTGTAATGATACAAAGACTGAAACAATCAATGCAACAGGCCACAAGAGTCAAAATGTAGCAGCCGTGGCTGCAACCTGTGAAAAGGGCGGCACCACAGCCGGTACAAAGTGCTCCGTCTGTGGTCAGATCCTCACTGGCTGCACAGCAACAAATGCTCTGGGCCATGCATGGAACAGCGGTGTTATCACAACAGCAGCTACATGCACAAGTGATGGTGTGAAGACATACACCTGCACAAGATGTAACGCCACAAAAACAGAAGCCGTCAAAGCAACAGGCCACACTTGGAACAGCGGCGTCGTCACAACAGCAGCCACCTGCGCAAGTGATGGCGTTAAGACATACACCTGCACAAAGTGTAATGCTACAAGAACAGAAAACATCAAGGCTTCCGGACATACAGTAGTAGATATGCCGGAAGTTCCCGCAACTTGTGATAAGAGTGGTAAAGCAGCCGGCACCAAGTGCTCTGTCTGCGGTCTGGTCCTTAGCGGGGGCACCACAATTCCTGCTCTTGGTCATGATTGGTCCAGTAGTGTCGTCATAAAGGAAGCAACATGTACCACAGATGGCCAGAGAAAAAATATCTGTTCAAGATGCCAGACAACAATAACGGCTACAATCAAAGCCACAGGTCATAAGTCAGAAAATGTTGCCGCTGTAGCTGCAACCTGCGAAAAGGGTGGCACAACAGCCGGCACAAAATGTTCCGTCTGCGGCCAGATCCTCAGCGGCTGCACAGCAACCTCTGCTCTTGGCCATGCCTGGAACAGTGGTGTCGTCACAACAGCAGCCACCTGCACAAATGATGGCGTCAAGACATTCACCTGCACAAGATGTAATGGCACAAGAACAGAAGCCATCAAGGCCACAGGCCACAAGAGCGTATCTGTAGGAGCTGTAGCGGCAACCTGTGAAAAAGACGGCACAACAGCCGGCACCAAGTGCTCTGTTTGCAATCAGATTCTTAGCGGCTGCACAACAATCAAGGCTCTTGGCCATGCATGGAACGGTGGTGAGATTACAAAAGAAGCTGCCTGCGAAGCAGATGGCGAAAAGAAGATCTCCTGTACAAGATGTGACGCATACAAGACAGAAGTTATCAAGGCTCTTGGCCATGATTGGGACGAAGGTGTAGTTACTACAGAACCTACTTACGACTCAGAAGGCGTCAAGACCTTCAGCTGCAGTCGTTGTGATGCAACAAGAACTGAGACAATTCCTTGTCTTAAGAAAGATGATCGCGACTTCATCACACGTCTGGCCGGTGCCGGTCGTGTAGACACATCCCTTCAGGCTGCAGATGAGTACAAGGACCTGATGGGCATGGATAAGTTCGACACAGTTATCCTGGCCAATGCTTATAACTTCCCGGATGCCCTTGGCGGATCTTATCTGGCAGCTGTAAAAGAAGCTCCCATGCTTCTGGTTGATGCCGGCGATATCATGCTTACAGCCAATTACGTTATCAACAACAG
>JAGHUB010000317.1 GCA_018065025.1 Candidatus Equihabitans merdae | reverse complement strand
TTTTTTGGCAGGTGGCTTATCGTCTTTCCTCGATATATAGCCGTACAAGCATGATAGCGCCGGCCACCAGCAACAGGTTGGCAAAGACGATCAGGATGAAGATCAGCATATCTGAGAAGAAGCCTTCCGGCAGCATGTTGATCATATAGTCTCTAGCCGGATCGAAGAGCCAGTCATTATTATCAAAGAAAACATGGTGGAACTTAGTGAAGACGATGGTGAAGTCTTTCATAGCCACCACACCTACCAAAGCAGCGAAGGCGGCAATCAAGCCGATGGCTGCTATGTAGCATCGAAGCAGAAGACGGAAGAGTGGTCCCCGGTTAATGATGAGACCCAGGATCAACAAGAGCACCATGACGATGCAGATGGTTCTAAGCTTCAGCCCCTGCAAAAACAAGACCTTAACTTCACCCATGTGAAAACGATCCTGATCATTAAAGAAGTCTTTCTTTTCACCGTTGATGGTGGTTTCGTAACTCAGAGTATCTTCCTTGCCGATGAGATAATCCATCATATAGGAAGTGACGTCCATTACGTCATCCATCTCCATATTGAGTCTGTTGGTGACCAGGTATTTTTCGTATTCCTTCTGGTAATGTTTATAGGAAGAATCGCCGTAGATCACGATCTGAAAGGCACTGATGAACAGTACTAAGATGAGTAGAAACATGGCCAAAGTGCCGGCACATGCACGGGTTATTTTTCTGAAAACCATAATTATAAGGGCCTGTCTTGTGAAGTGTAGCTTGTGTTGTCAGCCTCGAGGGCTATTCTACACCATCTAAGGTGTTGAGGGCAATTATTCACCCACTATATCTTGTGTTTTTATTGTTAAAATTGCCCAATAGATCAAAGCCGGAAAATGCCAAAAAACGCCCTGTTTAAGCCATTTTTTGCCTTCATGTCTTAAAAAATATACAGCCAAAAATGTGAACATTACACAAAAAGCTTTATTTTTCACAAAGCCTAGTGTATTATGTAAATGTATTGTTGTGTATTTTCACAAAAAATTGTTATCATTTTTGGCATTGCGATGAGGGTGAACAGATGATTTCGAATGCAGTTCTTAAAGATACCGTTGCAGGATTAAAAAATATTACCAAAACTGATTTTACCGTTGTCAGTCCTGATGGCAAGGTTCTGATCACAACATTAGAAGATCCCAAGGTGGATGTAGCTGAGGTACAGCTTTTCACCGATTCTGCCGCTGACGTGCAGGAAGTTAAAGGTTCTCTCTATCTGAAGGTTATGGATGAGTACCAGGAAGAATATGTTGTTGTCCTGGATGCTGACGTAGAAAATGCCGTCATGATCGGTAAGCTTGTGGTCTTCCAGCTGGAAGGTCTGCTGGTAGCTTATCGTGAGCACTATGACAAGGAAAACTTTATTAAGAACCTGCTGCTGGATAACCTGCTGCTGGTGGACATCTCCAACCGTGCCAAGAAGATGCATATCCGTCCGGACAAGCGCCGCGTCGTCTTCATCCTGGAATCCGAGCAGAGCAAGGACTACAGCACTCTGGAAGCTGTTAAAGAGAACTTCATGAAGTCAGAAAATGACTTCGTCACAGCCATCGACGAGCGCAGCATCATCACTATTAAGGAACTGAATGAAAATGATGGTCCGGAAGAACTGAGAGCCATCGGTCAGTCCATCATCGATGCTGTAGGTAAAGAAGAAAATGACAACATGCATGTTGCTTACGGCAGCATTATCAAAGAGCTGAAGGATGTCTCCCGTTCTTACAAAGAAGCCCGTATGGCTCTGGACGTAGGCAAGATCTTCTTCGGCGATCAGGATATCATCGCTTACAGCCAGCTGGGTATCGGCCGCCTGATCTATCAGCTGCCCATCCCCCTGTGCAAGATGTTCATCCGTGAGATCTTCGGTGACAAGGGCCCCGAAACATTTGACCAGGAGACCTTTGACACCATCAACAAGTTCTTCGAGAACTCACTGAATGTATCTGAAACATCACGTCAGCTCTACATTCACAGAAATACACTGGTTTATAGACTGGACAAGCTCCAGAAGAATGCCAACCTTGACCTGCGCGTCTTCGACGATGCCATTACTTTCAAGATTGCCCTGATGGTTGTTCAGTATATGAAATATATGGAAACACTGGAGTATTAAGGAGGTATTTATGATCGATCTGGACCGGGTCACGAAGAAATATGAAAAAGGCCAGGCAGCGGTAGATGAGATCTCCCTGCATATCGACAAAGGCGAATTCGTATTTATAGTGGGCGACAGTGGATCAGGTAAATCTACTCTGATTAAACTGCTTCTGAAGGAATTGGAACCCACAAACGGGATTATTACTGTTAATGAACATGTTCTCAATACCATGCGTCATCGCAAGGTAGCCGGTTATCGCCGTGGTATCGGCGTTGTCTTCCAGGACTTCCGTCTTCTGAAAGACAGAAACGTTTACGACAATGTTGCTTTCGCACAGCATGTTGTCGGTCGTTCAAACCGTACTATTCGTAAGAGTGTACCGGAAGTACTTCGTATGGTTGGTCTGGCTGAGAAATACAAATCTCTGCCCCGTCAGCTTTCCGGTGGTGAACAGCAGCGTGTGGCTGTAGCCCGTGCTATCATCAACCGTCCGGACATCCTGCTGTGCGATGAGCCTACAGGTAACCTTGACCCCAAGAACTCATATGAAATCATGAAGTTGCTGGAGACCATCAATGAACAGCGCGGTACAACCGTGGTTGTAGTTACCCACAACAGGGAACTGGTTAATAGTTTCAAGAAGCGAGTTATCACAATGCGCCGCGGTGTCATTGCTGACGACCAGGAAGAAGGTGGCTACATTGACATTTAGTTCATTACTTTACAGCATCAAGCAAGGTCTGAAAAATATCTGGCGTAACCGGACATTCTCCGCAGCCTCTATCATTACCATGACTGTCTGCCTGTCCCTCTTTGGTATCATGCTGGCACTGGTTCTCAATGTAAATGCTGCCGCCAGACACTATGAACAGGATATCGGTATCACCGTTCTGTTCGACGAGAATACACCTCAGGAACGTATCGACGAGATCGGCAAGGAGATCGAAGCCATTCCCGGCGTAGCCGAGATCAGCTTCACATCCGCTGAAGAAGCCTGGGCTGAATTCCAGGAAAACTAATTCGAAGGCGATCCGGAAGCCGCTGCCAGCTTTGGTAACGACAACCCCTTGGCCAACTCAGCCAGCTATTCTGTTAAGACAGACACCATCGAAGATCAGATCGCCGTTGAGAAAGCTATTTCTCAGATTCCCAATGTTCGTGCCGTCAACCGTTCCGACGACGTTGTTCGTACATTGACCAAGGCTAACACAATCCTGACATGGATCTCCATCGGCGTTATCACCATCCTTCTGGTTGTAGCCGTTATCCTCATTTCCATGACAGTTAACGTTGGTATCTCCGTTCGTAAGAACGAGATCGGTATCATGAAGCTCATCGGCGCCACAGACAGTTTCGTCCGTGCTCCCTTCCTGGTAGAAGGTGCCGCCATCGGCCTCATCGGTGCCATGATCCCCCTGGGTCTTCTGTATCTGTCCTATGCTAAACTTATGGGCAAACTCATCGGCAAATACCTGGGCTCCCTGTCCACCGTATTCCTGTCCGTTCAGGAGTTCTACCACTACATGCTGCCCCTGTCACTGGCACTTGGTATCGGCATCGGTCTGCTGGGTTCCATCATCACCGTACGTCGTCACCTGCAGGTATGATCAACTAGGTAAATATTTTAGGAAGTCATCTTCGCATTCGGAGGTGGCTTCTTTTATGTTTTCTCATTATTTAAAAAATGTGTTGAGGAGCCATGCATGTTCCGTCGCAGGCACGTATAACTACATCTTCTCTCAATGACGATGCCTTGCATGTGACCTGTTCAGGCACGCGTCGTCGTCCTCAACTAACACCTTTGGAGTGGATTTTCGGACTCCTTTGGCTTAACGCCTGACAAGGTCAACATGCAGGATCGTCACTCTTATTTTTCTGAGTGAAATGCCTGCTTGCGGAATCATGCAGACTCCTCAGCGAGAACTATGGAGAACAACGCACGCCTATGTAAGGAAACATTTTTTCTTAGACTGATGTGCTATAATATTCAGTATGGAAAATATCAAAGAAAACATTGAAGAAAATACTTCAATAAAAGATCAGGAATTAAAC
>JAGHUB010000144.1 GCA_018065025.1 Candidatus Equihabitans merdae | reverse complement strand
GCGGCTATTAAGCCGCCATTCGCACAAACTCGCTTCGCTCAGACAGTGTGCTCGGTGGCGGTGCCAGCGCAAACCTCATCACAGAAGCCTCGCTATTCCTTCGGTTTCAGTTTTCTGCCTTGCTTCTCCAGCGGAGTATAAAAAATTCCATGTACGCTCAGTTTAGCATACATGGAATCCTTATTATTTGTTATTACGTCAAGCTCTCTTAGCCATGATCTTTTCGCCGGGATTAATAGCCTTCACAACGAGATAGCAGATCAAAGCAATACTTATACCAACCACAGTATCCAGGAAATAATGCTGCTTAGTCAGCATAGTAGACAGCCAGATCAAGATAGCCATAACAGCTGAATAGATCTTGAAACCCTTGGAGATCTCCGGCTGACCATGAACACCAAGATAACAATACAAACTGATCAGGCAGTGATAAGAAGGACACATGTTGAAAGCCATGGTGCCGCCGTCACTGGAATAGATACCAGCCAGCAGTGTCTCAAAAAGACCACCATTGGAAGTGAAGTTCAGCAAACCTTCAGCAGCTCTGTCCATATAGGACGGGAAAAATGTGAAAATCAGGAAGCCAACAATATAAGCAGCTGACAGGCCGATGATGTAATTAAGGAAATGAGATCTCTTAGTCAGGGAGACAGCCATAGGAGCGCAGATCCAGAAGACATAAGAGAAAATGTAGAAGACGACGAAGAAGGGAACGACACCGATCATATCGTCAATAAAGGGAATCTTTGGGCACCAGGCATTGGCCTTAGTTCCGATAACCTGACTTAAGAAATCACCAAAGCGATACATAGCATACTGTAGTGCAAAGTAAAGGACACCCAGGGCATAACCCCACCAGGGAATCTGTTTTACCTTTTTAAAAAATGACATGATACTTCCTCCTGTATTGAAATAAGGCAATGTGGTCATTCGACCGATAAGGGTATTATACAACATTCATCGAAACAAGGCTTCATTTTGTGCTCATTTCCAATATTTGAATATGTATTAAAAATCCGACAAAAGAAGATGGCATTAATACTTGAATTGAAGAAATATTGTGATACAATACACGTGATTTAGCTGAAGGAACCATGTGTGAATCATGGACTGTATCGGCAACTGTAAGGCGGAGTGAACGGCATAGGCCACTGGAAACGGGAAGGCGTCGGGAACGATGAAACCAAGTCAGGATATTTTAGCTAAACATATAGATCCCCGAATAGGACAAAATCTGAAGCAATAATGCAGGGCGGTTTTGTCTGCCCTCTTTTTTTGTGTATACGATTAGCTTTCGTGGCTGTGGGTACTTACACATAAGCAGACATTTGGCCAACGAACATCATTTTATCTTCCTTTCGGGGCGACATATCGATTTCAATCGATCGGCAGCAGGTTTGTATGTGCTTCTTGCAAATGAGAAACCGGTCGTTGAATACAAG
>JAGHUB010000096.1 GCA_018065025.1 Candidatus Equihabitans merdae | reverse complement strand
TTTCAATAGTATGCACAAAACTTAATTTCTATAATAAAAATCAGAAGTGGCATGAACGACTGTTCAATGTTTTTACAAGGAGCTAAACACCATGGCAAAAGAAAGAAATTATACGTCACCATATGACCTTGACGGCATGGTTCCTCTTAAACAGGCTGTTCCTTTTGGCTTACAGCAGGTCCTGTCAATGTTTGCAAGTAACCTGACAGCACCCCTGATCATCCTGGGTGTTATGGGTGTTGCAACCGGTTCTGATTTCCAGCTGACAATACTGAGAAATGCTTCATTTGTTTCCGGTTTCGTTACTATGGTTCAGCTGATTCGTATCTGGAAGATCGGTGGTAAGCTGCCATTGGTTATGGGTACTGAATGTGGTGTTCTGGGCGTTTATATCGCCATGGTCCTTTCCATGGGCGGCGGCGAAGTTGGTTACGGTGCCCTGCTTGGTGCCTGTATCGTGGGTGGTCTGGTTGAAGTTGTTATCGGCATCTTCTTTAAGAAGATTCAGAAGTTCTTCCCACCCCTGGTTGTCGGTATCGTTCTGACGGCCGTTGGTATCTCACTGATGTCTGTCGGTGTTAACATGTTCTGCGGTGGTGATGGTGCTGCTGACTATGGTTCATGGCAGAATCTGCTGCTGGCTTTCATCACATTGATTACTGTTATCATCTTCAACCTGAAGTTCGAAGGTTTCCTGAGCAATATCTCCGTTCTTCTTGGTCTGATCGTTGGTTCTATCGCCGCTGTTATCATGAACATCGCCATGCCGGGTGCTACAGGTTCCTGGGTTATGGACTGGTCAGTTGTTCAGAATGCCGGTTGGTTTGCTCTTCCCGCATTGCTGCCGGTTAAGATCACTTTCCATCTGAAAGCTATCGTTCCCATCGCTGTTCTCTTCGTTGTTCTGACTATGGAAACCATCGGTTCTGTTACTTCTGTTGTTAAGACCGGTGTAGGCCGTGAAGTTCGCGATTATGAAATTCCCGGTGCTCTGTTCGCCGATGGTCTTGGTTCATCCATGGCTGCCTGCTTCGGTGTTCTTCCCAATACTGTTTTCACACAGAATATCGGTATCACCAATGCTACCCGCGTTGTTAACCGTTACTCCATGGGCTTCGGTGCTCTGGTTCTGATTCTTGCAGGTCTCTGCCCCAAACTGATGGCTGTTATCTCCATCATCCCCACATCCGTTCTCGGCGGCGCTGTCGCTATGATGTTCGGTATGATTCTGGTCAGTGCTCTTGAGCTTGTCAGCCAGGCCGGTTTCACCAAGAGAAATGGTGTTATCATCGCTGTTTCCTTCGGTGTAGCTTATGGTCTTGGCGATCTGCCCGGCGCTCTGTCCGGGCTGCCGGTATGGTTCACAGATACCATCGGTTCCTCAGGCGTTCTGGTGCTGACAGTCACAGCTTTCGTTCTTAACATCATCCTTCCCACACCCAAGGGTGAAGAACCGAAAGAAATTGAGCAGCCCAAGCCGCCTATCAATATGATTTGATTGTGTTCAAACTTCTTAAACTTACTCTATAACTACAGCAAGAACCCCTGTGCCGGTGCACGGGGGTTCTTGTGATATATATGAATTCTTTTATTTCAATGGGTTGAGTCAACTCAGATGGCCGACATGATGGCAAGAAAAAAGACTGTGGAGTCATTTTCATGCCTTCACAGTCTTTGGTGTAATGCTTAATTTGGGATGACTTATTTAACAACAGCGTCTACGACGATTTCGATCAGTTCCCAGTCATCGGACATGTCAGCTGTAACGCAGGCTCTGGCGGGAGCGATTTCTTCGCTTGTCCAGGCTTCCCATACGGAGTTCATGTCAGCGAACATGCTCATGTCTTTCAGATAGATAGTAGCTCTCAGGATGTGAGCTTTGTCGGAACCGCCCATAGCCAGACGTTCGTCAATCTTCTGCAGGCATTCTTTAGTCTGTTCGATGATGCCTTCTTTGTTGCTGGTAACACCTGAAAGATACAGGTTGTTGCCGCACTTCAGAACGCCGGTCCATCTCTTGTTAGTCATCATTCTTTCAATTTCCATAGCTAGATCCTCCTAATATTATTTTTTTACCCCAATCTGTGATTGGGGGCCGTGTCGCGGAGTGACATCAAAAGAATGCGTAAGCATTCTTTCTTACGGACCCCAGTTTCTGTTAGGGGATGTGTAGTGGCTTTATTATAGCACATTTTGAAGTGGTGGCAGAAGCGATGGCAGGGGATATTGAGGTTATTTACAGTGAGGAGGATGGAGGTATTTTACAGTGAGAGGGATTGGGAAGGTGTTGGGCCAAGAAGTAAACAGGATTTAACATTAAAAAATATCGGGATGAGAGTATAATGTTTATTAACTCGACAATAGTTAGGTGAAGCGTCGAGGAGTGGAATAAAAAATGATAAACCAAGCTATTGATTACGCCTGGTTGGAAATATGAGGTCATATTTTATGGACATGAATTACCTTCTGCTTCTGCAGAATATGAGAGAGGCCTTACATGGGGCCCCGGACGGCTTATTTGTTTTGATTTCTAAGTTGGGTGAGACTACAGCCCTGATCCTGGTGGTGGCGGTGATCTATTATGCTATCGACAAGGAACTTGGCACTTATATTGGTTTCAATAGTCTGATTGGCATGACGCTGAATGGCATTTTGAAGATCACGGCTTGCGTCTACAGACCCTGGATCAGAGATCCCCGCATTCATCCGGTAGCCGGGGCATTGGCAGGTGCCACCGGGTATTCATTTCCCAGTGGACACAGTACCATCGCCACGGCGGTGTATGGAGGTCTGGCCCTGAAGACCAGAAAGAAACGCTGGTTGTCTGCCATTTTTGCGGCTGTGTGGCTGCTACTTTGCTTCAGCCGGAATTACCTGGGGGTTCATACTCCTCAGGATGTCATCGTGGCTATCCTCATTGGGATGGGCCTTCTGTGGCTGACAGCCTTCATGGAGACCAAGCTGAAAGACCATCCGGAATGGGATGTGAGAATCGCCGCTGTGCTGTTGGTGGTGGGTGTCTTTCTGATCTTTTATGCTCATTTCAAGAGTTATCCCATGGACATTGGTGCCGATGGTCTGCTGTTGGCAGATCCTGAGGTAATGAAGAAGGACAGCTGCTCCGCAGCCGGTGCCTGCATCGGTTTTGCATTTGGCTGGCTTCTGGAACGCCGCTATGTGAACTTCACGGTGGATGGCGGCATTATGAGACGCATCCTGCGAGTTATCTTTGGTATCATTACCATTCTGGCCGTTAAAGTTGTCTTCGGGAAAATATTTGGTGCCTTCCTGCCCAATGACTTCGCCCATGTATTTTCCATGTGCTTTGTCATGATCTGGACCGTGGCTCTGTATCCGCTGCTTGTTAGGAAGGTGGAAGCAAAGACTGTCAAAGCCTGAGGCGTGAAGATGATAGATAAAGTCGGCGTTATATATGGTATAATTAAAGAGACTGAAACAGTGAAATACACCACCTGAAAAGCGGGCGGTGATGAATGGAGGATATAATATGAGAACTATTAAAGCTAAACCGATTACTGCTGAAAATTTCCGTGCTTTTGGCGAATTCGCAAGCGTTATGAATCCCTCAGGCATGAACTTTGGTGAGTTCTATCGTGATCAGGTGCTTATGCCTGTATCCGGTGAGATGCCCATGGCATTTTCTCCCCTGGTTGTTCGCAAGGCTGACAAGATGATCGTTGAAACAGCTGAAATTCATGACAAGACTCCTGAGATGAGTGTATGTCTGGATGACGATATCGTTCTGCATGTAGCTCCTGCTTCAAATGGTCCCGTTCCGGAACTGACAGAAGCCTTCATCGTTCCCCAGGGTACAATCGTTCGCGTTAACGCCGGCGTATGGCACTTTGCAGCTATGCCCATCAACAAGGAAGTCGCTCATGTTATCATCGGTCTGCCGGAGAGAACATATAAGAACGACTGCACTGTTGTTAACTACAGCGATGATGACAAAGTTGAAATCGTTCTGTAATACACTATTTTCTTTCGGAAATAAAAACTGCCCGTCAAAGCGACGGGCAGTTTTTTAGTCAATCTTCAGATAAAAGCTTCTTTTCTACATATTCGAAGCCAAGACGGTTGATGGTGTCGGCGAAGCGTTCACCGGGGATACCTTCTTCTTTGAAGAAGTTTAAGGTGCGTTCCAGGAGAGCGATGATTTCTTCTTCACTTTCGAAGAACTTGTTCAGGGTACGACCATGAGCTGTTTTCTTACCCCAACGTCCGCCGATGCAAACCTTGTAGCCGGTGGCCTTTTCGGTGATGGCCCCGAAGGGGCATTTTCCGATGCAGCGTCCGCAGTGGTTACAGGCACTCTGGTCTACGAAAATCTTACCATCCACGATCTCAGGTACCTTGACGGGGCAGGCTTTCATGATCTGACAGACCTTACAGTTGCGGCACTTGTCTGTGTCGATGATGCTGTAGCGCTGACCGATGATACCGAAGTCGTTAAGACTGGGCTTGACGCAGTTGTTGGGGCAGCCGCCTACAGCAATCTTGAATTTATGGGGCAGAGCCACATCGTGCCAGCCCTTGTAGTAGATGTTGTGAAGCTTCTCAGACAGGTCGTAGGTGTCGATGAGACCGTACTGGCAGGTTGTACCTTTGCAGGAGACTACCGGACGAACCTTGGCGCCGGTACCGCCGGACTCAAGACCAAATTCAGCCAGATAAGCGAAGAGGTCTTCCAGTGAATCATAAGCGACGCCCTGAATTTCCATGGTCTGACGAGTGGTCATGGTGATTTCGCCTGAACCAAACTTTTCAGCAGCATTGGCGATAGCGATCTGTTCCGCAGAAGTAATTTTGCCATTTCTTGTAATAACACGAACATTGAAGACATCGCTGTAGCGCTTATCCTGCAGGCAGCCAAGGCCCTTCACACGCTTGATATCTTCGGGGGATAACTTTTTATTATTGCCTAATTCTTTTGCCATATTAAAAACCACCTTTCGTGAGATTTTATATGTGTCATTTTAGCATTTTTTAGAAGTATTTTCAGAGTATTTTCTGTATAATTTCAATGTATATGCTTTACATTGTCTGACGGAGGAATTTACTGTCATGAATACAATTTTTGTTATTGCAGTCACAGCCGTAATCTTCCTGGCTATGATCCTGCAGCTGGCGGGAAAGCCATCTTTCACATCCAAGGTAACAAGTACTTTGCTAGTCATCACCGCGGTGGGCGGCTTGTCTTTGTATGGTTACGGCTTTTCCCAATTATATGAGGATAAACTTCTGGCAGTAGTCCGTACTCTGTGGGCTGTGTGTGGTATGTTTGTGGGCCGTAATGAAGTTGGTACGGTGGCAAGTTTACCCCTCTTTCAGAATCCTATCTTTGTGTCTTTATTGTGGTTGATGCATCTCTTCGCACTCTACACACTGGCCAGTGCCGCTATTACCACCGTCGGGGCAAATGCCCTGCGTGCGCTGCGTCTCATGATGGCCAGAAGAGGCGAGTTGACCCTTATCTTCGGCACTAATCCGGATGCCATCAATTTTGGCAGACAGTGTAATGAAGAAAGGAATATGTCCGTGGTCTTTGTTTCAGGTTCCGCTGATGCAAGTGCAGTAACCAGTATCGCCAGCATGGGTGCATCTCTTCGTACAGATCAGGCAGCTCTCCATCCTACCGAAGGTTTTCTGCGCAGTATCGGTATTCGCCAGGGTCGCAGATCTATTCATGTATACGGCCTGGATTGGGATACAGACCGCACATTAACTTTTGCCACTGAATTACTGGCTGTTTTCGAAAAGGCTAATATCGATCCCGCCAGAACCAGCATTACCATCGTTGGTGAAGAGGAGGGGATAGCACCTCTTCTGCAGGTATCCGATAAGCACTACGGTTTCGGTTTCGTCAATGTCTTCCGCATGGCAGACCAGGCCGCTCGATTACTGGTTGAAAAATGTCCCCCCTGGGAGACTATTCATTTCGATGAAAATGCTGCGGCAACCGAGGATTTCGATGCCTTGATCATCGGCTTTGGGCAGGTAGGCCAGTCCGTCTTACGTCAGTTGGTTATGAATGGCCAGTATGAGGGCAGTCATTTCCATGTAGCTGTTATGGCCAAGGATTACGAAGACCAGGCTGGTTATATGAGAATCCGTCTGCCGGCTATGTTTGAGCATTATAATGTGGAGTTTGTCCGGGCAGACGGCCGTGGTATTCGCATGTTTGAGTATATCCTGGAACATAAAGATACGCTTCGTTATATCTCTGTGTGCATCGGTGATGAATCCACCAACAGAGAAGTCGCCACAGACATTATGCGTTTTGTTGTGAATAACGACTTGAACATGGTAGTGTCTCAGTGTTCATATTTTGGCGTCTCCATTCAGACAGCACCGGGCAAGCCTATTTCCCAGTGGCCTCTGTTTTGTAAAGAAGTTTTGTCCACCAATGAACAGGACAAATGGGCCATGGCCATCAATCATACCTACAATAAGGATGTCGGCCGCACCGTTTGGGAAGACTGGGTAGCATGTGATTATTTTGGGCGCATGAGTTCTCGCGCCTCTGCTGACTTCATGCCTGCTATGTTGAAGGCTGTAGGCTGTAGTGAAGAAGATGCCAAGGCCGGCAAGTTTGCTCCCACACCTGAACAGTTGGAGAATCTGGGCCGGACGGAGCATCTGCGCTGGTGTGCTTTTCATTATGCCTTCGGCTTTGTGCCTATGAGTCAGGAGGAATATGACGCCCGTGTTGCTGCTTACCTCAAGGAGAAGGAGGAAACCGGCAAGGGCAAGACTCGTATCGGTAAAAATATGGCTAACCGGACTCATGCCTGCATGGTTCCCTGGGAAGAGCTGGATGCACTTTCCGACAAGGAAAATGCTGTCACCGGCGGCCATGTGGATTATAAGCAGATGGATATAGAAAATGTTGAAACCATTGCTTCAGTATTTGTGGAGATGACATGAAGAAACGTTCGATGATGGCCGGTGCCATCCTGATTCTGTATATTATTTTGGTCTGCGTGCTGGTGGTATTTGAAGCCGGTGCGCCCGGATCCTCCATTCACACCTTCTGGGATGGTATCTGGTATTCCATTGTTACTCTGACCACAGTTGGCTATGGTGATCTGTATCCCGTCTCAGTGGTGGGACGCCTGGTGGGCATATTACTTGTCCTGTGTAGTTTCGGTCTCTTGTCAGGTTTAATCGGCGTGGCCTTCACCGTGTTTAACGGGGCTTTAAGACCGGTTTTATTCCTGCGAGGCAAAAAGCACGATAAGAAGTATTACTTTAGTGATAAAAATGTCTTTACGGAGATCCTGGCAGCTAATCTGAAGAAGGAACAGGATGATGCCACATTCGTATTTTTATCCAAGGATGATCGTTCCTATGTTCAGCGGGATGAAGAACTGGGACATGTTCTGATGTGGTCAGGATCTGTCAGATCCTTGCTCAAGGAGAGTGATCCGGACAAACTATCTTTATTCTTCATGAAGGAGGATGAGACAGCCAATTATCGAGAGGCTATGGAAGCTTTGTCTTTGAACTGTCCGGTTTATGCCATGACAGGACAGCATCCCCAGATGCATCCCAAGGGATTAACGATCTTCCATCCCAAGGAATGTATGAGTCGCTTGTACTGGCAGGAAGAACCGGTGATTGATGAAGAAATTATATTGCTTCTGGGTGACGGTCCTTTGGCTTATGACCTGCTGGAACAGGGACTCATGACCAATGTATTCGCTGCCGATCGTCGATTAAGCTATCATCTTTTCGGAGATTTTGAGGATTTCTTCGCTTATCACCATGAATTAGGACAGGTTTTGTCATTGGATGGCAGTGATTTGACTAAGGATGCGCTGATTTTGCACCATGAACCTATCACACAGGCATCAGAACTTTTGAAAACGGCGGATCGTGTGATTCTCTGTCTGGAAGATGATGAGGCAAATATCAGACTTTACAATAATTTCCGTCGCTTTTTCGCAGTGCCCGGAACTGTTCACGTCAGAATGTGGCAGTCATTCCCTGAAGAAGGTGAGAAGATCTTTGGTATTTACGAAGAACTGATGACACCGGACCTCGTTATGAAAGAGTCTTTGGAGTCTCTGGGCAGACAGATGCATAATATTTATCGTGCAGAAGCCAATTTTGCCATGGCTCCATGGGAAGAGTTGCCGGAGTATTTCCGCTGGTCAAACCTGTCAGCAGCTGACCATCTGCCGGTTAAGATGCGTATCCTCACCGGAGAAAAGGGGGTCATTTCTGTAACCCCTGAAACTTGTGCAAAGGCCTTTGAGATCTATGAAGAGCGGGTCAAGCAGGGTGATGCCGCTGTATTCCAGGAGATCGAGCATCGCCGCTGGTTCCGCTTCCATACGGTTCATAACTGGGTCTACGGACCTGTGAGAGATAATGATATGCGTATCCATCCCATGCTGGTGCCCTTCGATGAGTTACCCGAGATTGAAAAGGAGAAGGATAGTTATCCCTGGCGCTTGATGAAGTCACTGAGTGAGAGTGAGGGGTAAGCCGGAGATGGATGACACGCATACAAATTGAGATGCGATGTGAAAACACACAATCAGCGTGATGACGTGTGTCATGGAGATGTTGTGGAAAGAAGTTTCGATTGTTGAGATAAATCAAGGAGAAGAAGATGACGATATCTGAGATTCAGAAGCGTTTGTTTGAGTTACAAGATCTGAAATATAAGGATTTTCAGTGTAAGCTGATGCCCGGTGTGGATACAGATACTGTTATCGGCGTTCGTACACCGGAACTTCGGAAACTTGCCAAAGAGATTTTTAAAGAAGGTGATTATGAGGATTTTATCCACACACTGCCTCATGATTATTATGACGAGATGAATCTCCACGGCTTTATCATCTGTCAGTTGAAAGACTATGACCAAGTGATCGAACTTATCGACGCCTATCTGCCCTATGTCAACAACTGGGCTACCTGCGACCTGGTGGATCCCAAGAAGGCATTTAAAAAGAATACAGATCGCCT
>JAGHUB010000074.1 GCA_018065025.1 Candidatus Equihabitans merdae | reverse complement strand
ACAGGATTGATGGAAGAGCAATCCACAAAGATCTGACCTTCATGCATATATGCGGCCACGCCGTCTTCTCCGAAGAGAACTTCCTTTACCTCAGGTGAATTAGGCACCATGGTGATCACCAGATCTGCTTCCTTACCCATCTCTTCCTTTGTGACGGCAGTGGCACCGCAGGAAACCAGTTCATCCACCGCTGCCTGGGAGCGATTCCAGACTATAAGGGGATAACCGGCCTTCAACAAGTTCTTTGCCATGGGTTTGCCCATGATACCAAGTCCGATAAAACCAATTTTCATCATGTTAAATATTCTCCTTGCATGAGTATTTTCTAATACTCTGATTTTCGCATTAACTATAAAACAGTATACAATAAAAATATGAGTCGATAGAGGAATTTGCTTAAAATGTATGAATCAAAACAGGGGACGCCTGATGGCATCCCCCTTATTCTTTACAATAGATTTCTTATTCTTAAATTTATTTCTTGTAGAAATCCTTGATGGCTTCCACAACGGTGGCGGCGTCATCCATGGTCAGGCTGTAGTACATGGGCAGACGAACCAGACGATCGCTTTCGGATGTGGTGTACTTATCTTCACCGAAGAAGCGGCCGAATTTCTGACCGGCTGTGGCGGTATGAAGCGGTACATAATGGAAAGCAGCGTAGATCTCGCGTTCACGTAAGAACTTGATCAGCGCCGTACGTTCTTCCAGATCCTTGGCCTTGATGTAATACATATGAGCATTGTGTGTGGCGTAATCCGGTACGAAGGGCTGCTGAATCAGGCCCTGGTCAGCCAGTTCTTTGAGATTGTCATTGTAGAAATCCCAGATGGCACGACGCTTTTCGTTGATCTTGTCACAGGCTTCCAGCTGAGCCCACAGATAAGCGGCATTCATATCGCTGGGCAGGTAGGATGAACCATAGCCGACCCAGGTGTATTTGTCGATCTGACCGCGGAAGAACTTACTTCTGTTGGTACCCTTCTCACGAAGAATCTCAGCATCTTCCAGATAAGCTTCATCCTGAAACAGCAGGGCACCGCCCTCACCCATGGAATAGTTCTTGGTTTCGTGGAAACTGTAAGCACCAAAATCACCGATGGTACCAAGAGCCTTGCCCTTGTAGAAAGCATTGACACCCTGAGCAGCATCTTCGATGACCTTCAGATTGTGACGTTTAGCGATGTCCAGGATCTCATCCATAGCACAGCTGACGCCGGCGTAATGAACCGGAACGATGGCCTTGGTCTTGTCTGTGATGGCAGCTTCGATCTGAGTTTCATCGATGTTCATGGTTTCGGGATGAACGTCTACGAATACGCAGGTTGCACCGCGAAGAACGAAAGCATCGGCTGTGGATACGAAGGTATAGGACGGCATGATGACTTCGTCACCGGGCTGGATATCTGCCAGATAAGCGGCCATTTCCAGAGCATGTGTGCAGGAAGTGGTCAGAAGCAGACCCTTTGAATCAAAATGTTCCTTCATCCAGGCGGAACATTTCTTGGTAAAGGGACCATCGCCGCAGATCATGTGGTTGACTTCCACGGCTTCACGGATGTATTCAGTTTCAGTGCCAACAAATGGCGGTCTGTTGAAATCAATACGCATTGATTATTCTTCTTTCGTAAATTAGTTTTGACGATCATCTGACCGATTTTTCAAAGTCTCCTGATTATCTTATCTGATTTTACTTCATCTGTCATCATGGCAGATTATCTATTTTTCTTTATCTGACATCAGCATAGATTAGCTGTTTTTCCGTTTTCCGTCACCGGAACAACTTGTCTGCCAATCTCTTATTCCTCGATTTCGTCGATATTGGTTGTCTCACGAACCACGAACTGAGGTGTGCGGTTGCTGTTTAAGATCAGCTTGCCGATGTATTCGCCGATGATACCAAGGAAAAGGAAGGCGATACCGAACAGGGCCAGCATAGCGCACATGATGGATGACCAACCGGCCTGGATAGCAGGATTGATCAGCTTGCGGATCAGGACGATGATGGCACCCAGGAAGCCGGCGGCTGAGAACAAACCACCAAACATGGTAGCCAGACGCAGGGGAACAACTGAGTAGTTGATGCTGGACATGAATACCTTCAGGCCCTTGCTGAAGCTGTAGTTGGAAGTACCGATGGTACGTTCATGGTGCTCGATCTCGACTTCAGCGATGTTGTGAGTGGTTCTGAAGAAGAGCAGCTGCAGGTAAACATCGGAGCCTTCGAACTTGATCAGTTCATCTCTGACGAACTTCTTGGCCAGCCAGTAGCTGTTCATCTCGATGCCCTTGGGACGATCGATGATCTTCCACATAACGACACGGTTGACCTTGGCGAAGAGGTCCTTCATCCAGTTGAACTTACGCTTCTTATAGATACCAAATACCAGGTCGTAGCCTTCTTCCATTTTCTTCAGGAAGAGGGGAATCTGGTCCGGATGGTGCTGCATGTCATCGTCCATACCCATGATCAGGTCGCCTTCGGCATAATGAAGAGCGGCCATAATGGCATTGTGCTGACCGAAGTTCTTGGCCAGGTTGATGCCCTTGACGTTGGGGTATTTTTCAGACAGCTTGCGGATAGCTCCGAAGGTATCGTCTTTGGAGAAGTCGTTGACCAGTACGAATTCGCATTCGTAACCGTCGATGCCCTTGAAGACTTCGATGGCTGTATCTACAACCGTTCCAATGGTTCTTTCTGAGTTATAACAAGGAATGACAATTGATACTAACATCTTTCACCTCGTTTTTTAATATTATAAACCTCCTGTCAAGTCGGCTCATTCTATAGTCAGCTTAATGCCTTCCAGCACAGCGTCCATGCGCTGGTGACATGCTTCAGTGGTAGGTGCGGACAGGATGGCCTGGCCGATACGCTGAATGCCGCCTCGCATGATTTCCACTTCGTCACCGATCTCGATGTTAAAGGACAGGTCTGAGAGACCTTCCTGAGGTACGGTGGAAATGTCGATAGCCTTCACGATACCATTTTTCGGACTTTCCAGCAGACGGGAAATGGCTGCCAGTCTCTTATCTTCTTCCAGAGCGAAGCAGGGTTTCACGTCAATGCCCATGGC
>JAGHUB010000420.1 GCA_018065025.1 Candidatus Equihabitans merdae | reverse complement strand
ATATTAGCCACCACGGGAGGCAGCATGGCGATCCAGGTTTTAGCATTTCTAAGGTAATAGGTACCAAGGGCACCCAGCAGTGTGGCGATAGAACCGAAGATAATATCCGGCAGAATAGCACCACCTAAGACATTGCCGATCAGACAGCCAACGAACAGGCCGGGGATGGCAGCGGGTGTGAAGAGAGGAAGTATAGTCAGAGCTTCAGAGATTCTGACTTGCACTTCACTGAAGGAAATGGGCGCAAACACAAAGGTTAACACCACATAGACCGCAGCAATCATAGCTGCGTGCGTAAGATACGCAACACTCTTGTTTTTCATGTTTAATTTCTCCTCTAGTTTTGTTTAATGAGTGGAAGGTCACGAACACTCGAGGAAGAGAATAACACATAGAACATATTATTTCAACAAGAGTATTTTTTGCCCTGACGATTATCTGCCACCAGGACTCCGGGCAGCCACCTGTGTGTCAACACGGTAAATGCATTTTGTTTGCGGTGGCATATTCCAGGGATTTAATGTAGTATAGTTGGAAATAAATGCTGAGCATTAAGCTGCAGGTAAGAATAAAGCCATGTGAAAGACAGTAGCGTTTCATCACGGTGTGTGCTGCAACTTCCCTGCGGAATGGAGATTTATATGAAGAAACTCAATATTAAACGCATCCTGATCATCATTGTCACGGCGCTGATCATGTTCTGGTTCCTGCTGCCGCCTTTGAATCCCCAGACACCGGAGTTCTGGAGCTATCTGGTAGGGGTATTTATCGTCAGCGGCATCGCCTGCTTCATACTGGGTCGTCCGGCCAGTTTCTTCGCCGGCAGATTTTCCCGTCGATATGGCAAGCGTTTTGACAAGGACGATTTGAAGGATATGTGGCAGAATGCCGGGGATGGCAGTGAACTTTTCTCTCTGCGTCCATTCCTGCTGGCAGCGGCCTGCTTTATCATCAGTGCCTTGTTTGCCCTGATCTCATCCTCCATTTTCCATGCAGGTACTTACGCCAATCGTATGGTGCCGGAAAATGGTGTCTTCGAGGATCTGCCAACTTCCGACGATGTGGATCACATTTCCCTGATGGACACTAACAGTGCCCGTATTCTGGGTGACCGTGTCATCGGTTCTCTGACAGATCTGGTTTCCCAGTTCGAAGTATCTGATGGCTACACCACTTTGGTCTACAACGATACCATTATTAAGGCAGCGCCCCTGGAATACGGCGGCTTCTTCAAGTTCGTCAACAACTATAAGTCAGGTGTGCCGGGTTACGTCAAAGTCGATACCCAGTCCTTCGATGCCACATTTGTCCGGACAGCTCAGGGCATGAAATACATGGAGCGAGGCTATTTCTTCAATTACCTGCCCCGCCACCTCCGTATTCAGTACCCCTTCGCTATCCTGGGAACACCTCAGTTTGAGATCGATGAGGAAGGCCTGCCCTATTGTGTCACACCGGTTTACAAGCGTCTCTTCCTTTTCCAGGGTGATGTCATCAAAGGTGCTGTTATCACCGATCCGTCCAGTGGTGAGAGCAACTACTATGATCTGGGAAATATTCCGGATTGGGTGGATAATGTTCTTACCGGCAACTTCGCCTGCAGTCTCTATGACGCCTACGGTTCTTTGAGAAATGGCTGGCTCAATTCCGTCATCGGTCAGAAGGGCTGCCTTAAGACCACCGATGACTTCGGCTATCTGGCCAAGGGCAATGACCTCTTCATTTATACCGGCGTTACTTCCGTCAACGCTGACGAATCTAACCTGGGCTTTATCATGGTCAATGCCCGTACCGGTATCTGCACTTATGTAGAATGTGCCGGCGCGGAAGAATACTCTGCTATGACAGCGGCTCAGGGTGCCGTTCAGAACTATGGCTATCAGGCATCCTTCCCCTCACTGGTTACCGTAGATAATGTTCCTACTTATGTAATGGTACTGAAGGACAGCGGCGGCCTGGTTAAGGAATATGCAGCGGTAAATGTTAATAACTACACCATCGTTTCCGTTTCTACATCACTGAACGGTGCCCTTAAGGAATACCGTGGCAGAATCGCAAAGGGCGGTGCCACAGTACCCAGCGGTGAGACCATTTCCAAGAAAATCACGGTCGCTTCCGTGGTCTTTGCCGATACTGAAGGCAATACTTACGCCTACCTCATTGATAAGGATGATGTGATCTACAAAATCGCCGTTGCTGCTGACGAAACCGTGGTAGCTGTTAAGGAAGGGGATGTGGTCACGGTAGAATATACTGACGACCAGGAAGGCTATGAAGTGATCCTGATTTCATCTATTGAACGTTGAGGCAGATACTGTATTTACAAATGCCTTGGTTGTGAGAGTGGCACGAACGAGGATTCTTATTCAATAATGTCAAAATTATGTGTTTTGCAGGATGAATGAGGGCCTTCAGTGCTACACTGACGATGACTCAAGCATTAAGGAGGAAAGTATTATGAAAAAAAGAATGGCTATGCTGACTGCTATTTTGATGGCAGCTGCACTTATGGGATGCGGCAACAAGACTGAAAGCGCTGCCCCGGCTCCGGAAAGCACTGTAGAAAGTGAAGCTGAAGAAGAGGTTGAAGAAGAGGCGGACGAAGATGAAGATTTTGATGACGAAGCAGAAGTCCCTTCTTACGATGTCAATTTCGACGAACCTGTTGTTCTTACAGCAGAAGATGTTACCCTGACCATCTCAGGTGCTCGTATCGATGAGTATGATTACTATCAGCTGAAGACTCTGGTAGAGAATAATGGTTCTACCGAATGTGAAGTTAATGTTCTTCATGCTGTTGTTAATGGTATAGAAGTTTATCCGGTCTATGATGAATATATTGCAGCCGGCGAAAGCATTAATGAGCCTATTGAATTCTACAGAGAAGAGCTGACTAAGGCCGGTATTGAAGAATACACCGATATCATGCTGGAGATCGAAATCTCTGATGAAGAGACCGAATCTGTAGGCAATTTCACTATCCACGTTTATCCCTTAGGTGAAGATAAAGCTGGCCAACAGTACACCAGACCCGATGAGGACACAGACGTTTTGGTAACAGATAATGACCTCTTCAAGATGGCTGCTATCAGTTTTGGAGTGGATGATGTCTGGGGTTATCTGGCTGACTTCTATTTCGAGAACAAGACAGATCAGACTCTGACCTTTGAGGCTAAGGACGTCACCGTCAACGGTGTTGCTATCGATCCTTACTTCTATCAGGAAGTTGCTGCCGGTGCAGTAGCTGATTACTATATGGTATGGAACACAGCTGATCTTGAGGAAAATGAGATCGATACAGTGGAAGAAATCAAGTTTATCCTTTCAGTAACCGATGAAGACGGCAATGAAGTTTACGTCAATGCCGTACAGCTGAATCCGTAGAATATAATTAAAAATAAGCAAGGCAAAGCCCCCGGATCATCAAAAATGATTCGGGGGCTTTTTATGAAAGGGGGGTTCCGCCAGAAAACCATAGCAGTTTATGACAGAAGGAAAACGATATTAGCCGGCAGCGTGATCCTTTGTGGCCTTGGTGATGGTCAGAACATTTTCTACGACAGCTTTGCTGCCGATGTCGCAGCCACCGGAGATGATGAAACCGCCATTGTTGGCTTTGGCCAGATCCAGCAGTCTGGTGGATTCGGCATAGACGGATTCCGGAGTGCCAAGCATGAGCTGTTCAGCCGGAGACAGGTTACCCATGACGCAGATCTTGTGATCAGCACGCTTCAGCAGGTCTTCGACATCAACCATGGAGTCGATGGAGAAGGCTTTGCAGCCAAGAGCCATGCAGTCTTCCAGACGTTCACCGGCGTTGCCGCAGATGTGCATGATGATGGGCAGGTCATGTTTGCGTTTCTCAAGGAACTGCTTGTAAGCCGGAACAGCCAGATCCTGATACATCTTAAGAGAAATCATGTCGCCTGAACCAACCGGGTCAGCGGTGGCGATGATGTCAGCACCGGATTCAGCATAAAGGTCATTCAGAACAGCACAGACTGTAGAAGCGAAGTCAACCAGTCTGGCTACAGCTTCAGGTTTCTTGCGCAGGAACTTCATAAAGGGAGCAGCTCCTGTAGAGATGGCAGCTGAAGTGAAGGGAGCTGTGATACCGGCGCATATGGGCTTTTCATCACCGATCAGTTTCTTAACTTCTTCATTCTGCTTAATCATCAGCTTGATGAATTTGTTCTCGCTTAAAGTTGCGCGGATGGCATCGTAGGAGATATCCTCCGGCAGATCTGTGAAGGGATCTTTGACAAAGGGGGATGTTTTGTGAGGAAGACCTACACCGTTCAGTGTGATATCGGCACCGAAGGCAGTCATCCAGGCGCCGGCTGCACTGTTGGCACTGTTGATGGTGTCTGAGTTGATCATCTCGGAGAGACGTACCAACTGGGCAGCACCGACATCCGGCAGTTCATACTGCTCAGCGAAAGACATGTTATCCTGCTGGATCATCCAGGATGAACCATCCAGAAGTACGAAAGGTACTCGGTCAGTGGGCTCGAAATTAAATGTAGCAAATACACGTTCTTTTGAAGTCATCATTGCCTCCTGTGATTCTTAGTGATTATAAAATCATGGTACTGGATAAACACCACTATCATTACATGTTAAATATAAAACACTTTAATGAAAATGTCTACTTATGCATTTTGGAGAGTTGTTTCAGAATAACAATCGGAACGCTTAATTTTAGGTTTATTTCCAAGTGGCTACGTAGTAGTATGATTGTGTATGTACGTGTAGATTGTGCTTACATAAATGCAATTATTGAGGTTTAGAAAAGGGGGCTCTATGACAAGAACCTATATTTCAGTCACCACACCCGAAGATGCTGCTGCACAGAAGTGCGAAACAGCGGCATATCTGGCAGGCGGTACCGAGATCAATCGTCTCAACTCCAACGTGGAAGCGCAGACACTTATTTCCATGAAGAAACTACAGGAACTGAAGGTAGTTGAAGATCTGGATGATTATGTGGCTATCGGCGCCTTATGTACATTCCAGGAATTAATAGAAAATGAGCTGATTCCGGATTATCTGAGAAAAGCTCTTTTATTTATGGGCTCACGTCAGAAACGTAATATGGCCACCATCGGCGGCAATATTGCATGTCTTCGTGATGACTCATACCTGCTGGCCACTCTGGTGGCTGCAGACGCAGAACTGTTTGTATTGGAGAATCTCATGATCAGACGGATTCCTATCCGTGACTATATCAAGAGAGAGCCTAACGATGATGCTCTGATTCTCACTATCAACCTGAAGAGAAATTTTGATTTCGTTGACAGTAAGCGTTATGCCAATACTGTGGAAAGTCTGTCCACATTGGTCGTCAGCATGGTTAAAGATGCCGGTCAGATCAGCATTGCCGCAGCTATTAAGACTGCCGGTATTTATGAACTGCCGGAATTAGCAGCAGCTGCCATGAAGCCGGATGTAACAGAAGAAGAACTGATTGGTATCGCTTATGATCTGGATCTGCCTATCGAAGATGATTTCCGCGGCAGCGCCAAGTACAAACGATACCTCCTTGGTGTCACCGTAAAATGTATGCTGGAAGCTGCAGCTAAAGGAGGTGTCAGATGATGATCACTTGTACCATTAACGGCAAAAACCGCGCATTTGACGTGGACCCTACTATTTCCCTGAGAGAACTTCTTCTTAAGGATCATCACCTGGCTGTCAGAGATAGTGATGACGGCGAAGGTTTCTGCGGCAGTGATACTGTTCTGGTAGACGGCACTCCGGTCTATGCCAATCTGATGCTGGCCGGTGATGTAGAAGGCTGTAAGATCCTTACACCGGATGGCATCAGCAATTCATCTAATCTGACTGTTGTTCAGCAGGCTCTGGTAGATGCCGGTGTTGTTCAGTCCGCTTATAACTCCCCGGCAACAGCTCTGATGCTGACCTGGCTTCTGGAAAATAAACCGGATGCAACACGTGAAGATGTCAAGGACGCTATGTCCGGTATCTTTATTCGTGACGCCAGTTACGAAAATTATTATCTGGCTGTAGAACTGGCTAAAGAAAAGCTGGCCACAGGCAACTATGTTACTGAGATCGCTCCTTCCTATGCAGAAGGTAAGAAATACATCGGTAAGCCTATTTCCAAGATCGATGGTCCTGAACTGGTTTGCGGTGAGAAGGCATTCGTTGAAGACTTCGTTGATCCGGATACCACACATATGGTTATGCTGCGTTCTCCCTACGCACATGCCTACATCAAGAAAATTGACACCTCTGAAGCCGAGAAGGTGCCGGGCCTTGTTGATATCATTACAGCTTTCAACTGCCCTGATGTTACCTATATGCAGGCCGGTCAGGGTTGTCCCGAACCGTCACCTCATGACAGACGTCTCTTCAACTTCAAGGTTCGTTATGTGGGTGACCGTGTTGCCGCTGTTATCGCTGAAACCAAGGAAGCAGCCATCAAGGCTCGCGACCTGATCAGTGTTGAATATGAAGTTTGTCCTCCGGTACTGACTGTTGAACAGGCTATGGCCGAAGGCGCTCCGGTTGTTCATAATGGCCCCGTTGAGTTTGGCGTTGGTGCTCCGGATGATCTGGATGAATACAACAAACTTGCCGGCGATCCCCGTGAAGGTAAGGTTCATTATCCCTTCCCGATCCAGGCTGACATCCGTCACAATGTAGCCGCTTCTAATAGCGGTCACATCGGTGATCTGGAAAAAGGTTTTGCCGAAGCTGACGTAGTTGTTGAAGAAACCTATCAGAGCTCACAGGTTCAGCAGACTCCCCTGGAAACACATGTTTGTTTCGCCAAGATGGAACGTGGCCGTCTGGTGCTTTATGCTTCCACACAGGTTCCCTTCCATGCCCGTCGTATCGTTGCCTGGATAACAGGTCTGCCGGAAAACAAGATCCACATCATCAAGACTCGTGTTGGTGGCGGTTATGGCGGTAAGCAGGACGTTCTGATTGAAGAAGTTACAGGTTATGCTGCTTACAGAACTCATCGTCCGGTATTCTATCATCATACTCGTGAAGAACAGTTCATGGCCGGTTCCAGCCGTAAACCCATGCGCTGCCGCGTCAAGATGGGTGGTAAGAAAGACGGTACCATCACAGCCGTATTCATCGAAGTTCGTGCCAACACAGGCCCCTATGGTTCACATGCTCTGACCGTTCCCATGAACAGCTGTTCCAAGACATTGCCGCTTTTTGCTGTAGACAATATCGGTTATGATCTGGTAACTCTGTATTCCAACATTCCTCAGACAGGTGCTTACCAGGGTTATGGCACACCTAAGGGCAGCTATGCTCTGATGATGACTATGTGCCAGCTGGCTTATGAGCTGGGCGTAGACTATAAGGAAATGTGCCTCAAGAACCATGTTGACACCGGCTATATGCTGGAAGTTCTCAGAGGTCTTGGTGAAGGTCGTGAAGGTAATGTTGTTCCGGTTGGTTCCTGTGGCCTGGATAAGTGTATCCGTCAGGGCTGCGATATGATCAACTGGGGTGTTCGCGAAGAATCCGACGATCCCGACTGGAAGATTGGTAAGGGCTTCGCCATGATCATGCAGGGTTCCGGTCTGCCGGGTCTGGATCATTCAGAAGCTATCGCCAAGATGACCAGCGATGGTAATGTTATCCTTCTCAGCGGTGGTACTGACCTTGGTACAGGTCTGGATACCATTTCTGCTAAGATTTGTGCTGAAGTACTTTGCCTGGATATGGATCGCATCACGGTTGTTTCCGGTGATACCGATTCCTGCGTATTCGATACAGGTGCCTATGCTTCATCCGGTACTTTCTTCAGCGGTAATGCTTCACTGGAAGCTGCCAAGAAGCTGAAAGCTATGGTACTCAAAGAAGCTGCTCTTCAGATGAATGAAGATGAAGCTGATCTGGAACTGAGAGAGCCCGGTGAAGTTTATTCTAAGAAGACCGGTGCTGTCTTGAGCTATTATGATCTGTCACATGCCTGCTATCAGGGTGATGGCCGCGGTCAGTTAGTAGCCCATGGCGTCTACGTCACCATGGCCAATGCTGTTCCTTACGGCGCACACTTCGCACAGGTTGCTGTTAATGTTCGTACCGGTGAAGTCAAAGTTCAGAAGTTCTACGCTCTGCAGGATGCAGGTGTTCCCATCAATCCGGAGATTTCTCAGTGCCAGATCTATGGTGCTGTACTGAAGTCCATCGGTCATACCCTCTATGAAGATATGACCCTGACACCGGATGGTGTACCGCTTCGTACTAACATGACCGACTACGGCGC
>JAGHUB010000196.1 GCA_018065025.1 Candidatus Equihabitans merdae | reverse complement strand
CTGGTAACGCTCTTTTCTTAATATATACCCAAAGCACAACACGTCCACTTGTTTGGGAGAAAGCTTGCCAACATTATACGAAATTCGTATAATATCTAATTATATAATCAAATAACGTATCATTAACAGCAATTCAGTTATTTTGATTTCAGTTTCTCTGAAAGCAAGAAAGAATATACAACAGCTTGTTTTCTGATAACAAGCAGTAGGTGGGCACAACATGAACAAGTCTTTGGCTGAATATATCAAAACTAAAAGAAAAGCATCAGGTATGACACAAGATGAATTTTCCAACGCCGTCGGTGTCGGCATCCATTTCATTCGCGATCTGGAGCAAGGTAAGGAAACTGTACGTCTGGACAAAGTCAATAAAGTTCTGGCCTATTGGGGGGAGTCTTTATTTCCGGGAAATGACGGTCTGACGATTGAAATGGATTACTTCGACGAAGACCAGTTCCGTAAACGTATGCGAGCCTACCAAGGGCTTAACGAGCATGTTATTAAGCTGACAGAAACCGAATCAGTCCCTATGTTAAAAGGATTAATGCAAGATGACTTAAAATCTGTGATTCTTTACGGCTCCTGTGTCAGAGGAGATTACACAGAGGATTCCGATATCGATCTGGCTCTTATCACGCGTTGCAGCAGAGAGGAAGCCAATCAGTATTGGGATGGGCTTTCATGGATATCTGCTGATCTGGCCTCTCGTTTTCTCACAGTGACCAATTTCATTCTCTGTCCTGCGGATGAATATGAAGAAAAAAAGGCTTGGTATCCACTTTATAAAAATATAGCCTCAGAAGGTAGAATTATATATGACGCAATCTGAACGAAATCTACTAATCAAACTGCGTGTAGGTCAATCCAAAGAATACCTTGCAGACGCTTCTTCCATGCTGAAAACAGGCTCATTAAAATCTGCCAATAATCGCTCCTACTATGCTATGGAGAAGGCTATCAATGCACTCTTGTTATTAAGCAATACGGCGCCAAAGACACATAAAGGTATCATTCAGCAATTCAATAAATGCTTCATCTTCGAAGGCGATGGCTATTTTACCATTCATGACTATCGCAAGCTGATCAAAGCAGAGCAGATACGCAATGCATCAGATTACGACGACTTTTTTCAGCCCTCAGAACAAGATAGCCTGCAGATTTACAAAGATGCCGAAGCCCTGATTGAAAAGATATGCCGATATATTGAAGAGATAACTCAATAGGCACACTACAGATCTATGTTCTCAAAATGCTTAATGGATTGGATCATGCTAGCCCATGTGCCAACCACGTAGACCAATACGCCGACAGCAAAGACAACTGCATGTACCGGATGTACACCGGAGGTGGCGTTGAGGATCTGTCCGCCGGGCACTTTGGACAGGGTTTCGCCGATTGTGATCACGATGAATGTTGCGACTGAGAAGGCAAGAAATGGCACACCTTGTTTATAAGCGGTTTTGAAATAACCGCCCAGGAAGAAGATATTAAAGCAGGCATAGACCATCAGAAGAAAGCCCAGATACATCAAATTAGCGTTCATCATAACATTGGCAAGATAAACTCCGGCATCTTTGAGAACTGTCATGCGTAACAGTGTCAGCAGCACGCACAGGATAAAGTTGGCCATTTGAATCATGATGACAAAAGCATATTTAGATGTCACAACATCCTTTTTGCGTACAGGAAGCAATACCGTATAGATAACATCGTCACATTCTCTGGCCTGCTGGTAAGTGAAGAAAATACCAAGTCCCAGGAAGAATCCGTCCATCAGGATAGGATAGCCGGGGAACAATGTCATGAGGGCAAAAGCAATAAAGACGATGCTCAGAGGGTTGGCGGTGAGTCGGATCTCCTTTGCTAATAATTTCTTCATCAGATATCCACCTCCTCATGCTCGATATAAACCATGATGTCCTCCAAGGATGGTGACGTGGTCGCCATCTCATTTGCAAAATGCTCAATGAAATCCTGCTTATCCATGGATGCTACAATTTTGCCATCCTTGATATAGGTAATGGCATCAGCGCATTTGTCCAGATCACTGGTTATGTGAGTGGAAAACAAAATGGCTACGCCTTTGGCTGCCAGCTTCTTGAATATCTCTGCCATTTCATCACGGGACACTGGATCCAGGCCGCTGCTGGGTTCATCCAGGATCAATAGCTTAGCCTGGTGAGACAGAGCCATGGTGAGATAAAACTTGACTTTCATTCCCTCGGACAGGTCCATCAAACGCTTATTCTCATCCAGTTTGAAACCTTTCAGATAATGACGATAGGCCTGATCATCCCAGTTGTCGTAGAAGGTTTTGGTTACCTCTGCGATGTCTTTGATGCGCTTACGTTTGTAGTAAGACATGCCGCCTACGGCATAACCGGTCTCCTGCTTAATTTCATCTTCTGCCTCAAGGAAATCCTTGCCAAAGATAAGGACCTGACCAGCCTCAGGGCGGATCAGATTTAAAATAGCCTTCAGAGTTGTGGTCTTACCAGCGCCATTTCTGCCGATGAAACCCATGACCTGACCGGCCTCAACCTTAAAAGATATATCCTTCACTTGAAAGGTAACAGCCTGACCCTGACGATATGTCTTACTGAGGCTTTTCACTTCCAGAACTGCACTCATGTTCTCACCCCTATTCTCTATATCCACACTTCTTTCGTGCTGTTCATAACCATGCTTTTTATCGCACTATTCATATCAGCACTCTTTTATCAATCTTCTTTCAATTATTCTTCTCTGATCTTTGTGGCTCGTGCCAGTGTTTCCCGCAGTGTCCTCTCAAAGGACTCTGCCGGCAGCAAAGCCAATCCCTCGCCTTCGTCACCAAGCACAATAAGGCGGGTGCCACCGGTGAGATTAAAAAGATCTCTGGCTTCTTTGGGAATAACGATCTGACCTCGTTCACTGACTGTCACGGTTCCAAAGATATGTTTGCCCTTGGGGGCAGGACTGACAGGTATACCATTGACAGGCTCATTGGTTTTCCACAGGCTATCTATAGTCACCCCGTAATACTCCGCCATGATGGCGCATTTTTCCACATCAGGTAATGTATCGCCCTTCTCCCACTTGGCATAAGCCTGACGAGACACACCCGCCACCTCAGCCACATCTTCCTGAGAAAGACCCTTAATATTTCTAAGCATGATCAGATTGTCGCTCAGCATGTTTTTCTCCTTTCAGCACTTGCGCAAATACGCTTACCAAGTGCATTCATTTTCCGGCTTTTGGCGCCGAAGATTCATACATGTATGATTGATACTATTATTGTAATCTTTTGTTGCAGTCAAACAACCAAGTAAACTTGTCATATTTTTGCATTTTTTGTTATCTTTTGTTGCCAAATGTCTGCCTGTGGGCAAGCGGCCGCAGTCATTTGGCTCATGGTATACAAAAGAAAATGCTCACGGCTTTAAGTCGTGAGCATTTTGCCTATCATAGCTATTATGTTTTCAAAATTATTCAGCTGCATCTCTGCTGGCGTAGTAGGCATCCCAGTCTACGAAGTCTGTGTACTTCTGATGGGGTTCCAGGGTAACGCCCTTGAGCTCTGCCAGTTCGCTGACAGTCAGGAGGCGATAACCTCTGTTGACCAGTTCCGGGATAACCATCTCGGCAGCTACAGCGGTCTGCTCGTAGATGTCATGCATCAGAACGATAGAACCTTCTTTGACTTCATCAAGGATGACGTTATAGGTGTTCTGAGCATCCTTTGTTTCCCAGTCCAGGGTGTCAACGTCCCAGTTGATCATGGGCTTATTGACTGTGTTGCGAACATTATCATCGATACCGCCGCCGGTGGGACGCATGATCTTGGGTGTAAAGCCAAGAACTGACTGCAGATACTGGTCATTGCGATCCATGGTGGTTGCGATAGCTTCCGGTGAGGAACCGTACAGGTCGATATGTTCCCAGGTATGGCTGCCGATCTCCATGCCCATATTGTAAGCACGAATCATGGCATTGCGGCTGATCTCATCGCCTTCGGCCTGTGAACCGACGACGAAGAAGGTAGCCTTGGCGTGGTTAGCTTCCAGAGCATCCAGGATGCGGTCTGTGAAGCGGGAAGGACCGTCGTCAAATGTCAATGCAATGTTGATGGGCTGCTTGTCCGGCATATAGACGCCACTGTCACTGAAGCAGACGTAACTGCCGTCGTTAAGATAATTCCAACCTGTCAGCAGACGGCCCTGGTCATTGAAATAATAGCGCTCGCCGTCCAGTTCCTGCCAGCCGTTGGTGTAGATCTTATTATCTTCTGTCTTGTACCACCAACCGCTGTCATCCATATTCCAGCCAACATCGCCTACATCGGGAGACCCGTCGATCAGTGTGGCTGTATTAGTATCTGCTACAGACTGCTCAATATCTTCTTCTGCGGCATTATCTCTTGAGCCTTCTACGGAATTGCGGCCGCTGATGATAGCTGCTCTGACCACAAACACCAGCAGGAGTACCAATAATACGGCACCGCCGGCGATGACGCCTTTTCTTATTACTTTGGCACGACGTTTTCGACGTCGTTTTTCAAAAAGTTCACCTCTTGTCATGTTACTCGCCTTTATGTTTTATTCGGAAAATGTATGTGGCGATATCCACACACATCTTATTTGACATCATTTACACACGAAAATAGTATACCATTTTCGTCAGTGTCTGTGCCTACATTTTCCTAAAATTTTTCTAATCAAAGCCGGAAGAGCATCCCGCCCGGCGACTTATCCCAGACAAGGCTTACTGACCATTCTGCGAAGCAACTCATTCCATGCAACACTTGAAGAGATAAGCACCATCCTCTTTGACCTTCAAGCTGATGATGCCTTCCACATTAACCTGATAATCCAACGCCTGTCCAAAGAGATCCAGCTCACCCTCCGGGCATCTGGCCCCAATCAAACCAAGAGGCAGTTGGATAGTCTCTTCGGGACCTTTGGAAATGACGGCCACATAGGCATCATCAGCATCAAAACGGCTGATGGC
This sequence comes from Candidatus Equihabitans merdae, assembly GCA_018065025.1. GTDB lineage: Bacteria > Bacillota > Clostridia > Lachnospirales > Lachnospiraceae > Chordicoccus > Chordicoccus merdae. The sequence continues at coordinate 2,012 of JAGHUB010000196.1, read as the reverse complement.
CATGACATTTCCCTTGGCATAGAGGAACTTCATGCCACCGTGACTGAGAGCCGGTGTGGTCTGTTTCAAATGACAGAGGTCATGATAAAAGCCGTAAGACTCTGTGCTTTCGATGTCTTTGTCCCAGGGCATGGGGAAGCGGCAGCCTTCCATGGTCTCCGTCCAGCCGTCGATCTCTGCCTCGTCGCCATAGTAAATGTTGGCTGCACCGGGCAGCATGAACATGAAGATAACAGCACCGCGAGTGCGTGCGGACAGATAGGGTGCCGGATCTGAAGCCTCAGCGGACACGCCTGCCCCGGAGGCTTCTTTCTGATTGACCGAGCCGGACACATCTCCGCAACCCGTCATTGACTTCATATGCTCCATCTGGGCGATACGGGGGACGTCATGGCTATCCAGCAGGTTGAACTGGTTTTGAGCCACTACATACGGCAGCTTGGCCAGGAATTGTTCCACCCGGCAGCGAACCTGTTCTGCATCGGTTATCAGATCCACCCCATTAATAATGCTCTGATGGCGAGTATAGAGATCCTTGCCCCCATAGAACATACGGATAATACGGCAGCAGCCGTAATAATTCATAGGTGAATCCCATTCGTCCCCCTGCAGGTACTGAGAGCAATCTCCCCAGTCTTCCGCCAGAATATAGGCCTCAGCATTTTCCTTGCGAATGCTTTGACGGATCTCCGGCCAGACCTCATGGGACAGCTGGACCTCATCATTTCTGGCAAAAACATCCGCCACGTCGAAACGCCAGCCATCGATGCTGTAAGGGGGCTTGAGCCATTTCTTAATAACGGAATCCTCCGCCCTGTAGATCATTTGGCGGAGGGCATCTGAGGTGTAGTTAAGCTCAGGCATGGACATAACGCCGCACCAGGGCGTGTAATTGCCTTCCTCATCAAAATAATAGAAGCCTCGTTCCTTGCTGTCCGGATTATTGTAGGCACCAACGCTCTTATCAAAATATTTCCCATCCCGATTGAACCAACGGTGGTCTGTACCGGTGTGATTGATGGAAATGTCCAGCATCAGCTTCATATCATTCTCATGCAGTGCCTCTGAGAGCCGCGCAAGAGCCTCGTCGCCGCCAAAATGAGGATCCACATGAAAATAATCGATGCAGTCGTATTTGTGGATAGAAGGGGCTTTAAAGATGGGATTGAGATAAAGTGCCGTGACACCCAACTTCTTGAAGTAGGGAATCTTCTCACGGATGCCGTCCAGGTCACCGCCGAAGAAGTCCATACAATAACCATCCTCATACATCAAGGGACGATCCTGCCAATTCATGTGGATAGAGGGATGACCGTCGTGGGATAACTCCCCATCCTTCACATCATTTTCCGGGCAGCCGTTGGCAAAGCGCTCCGGAAAAATCTGATAAAAGACAGCCTCTTTTACCCAGGTAGGCTGACGATAATCTGTCAGCAAGGTAAAGTCATAATTGATATCCGGCGTATTCTCCGTGATGCCTCTCTGATTGTAATGCCAGATATGATTGGCATCGGTGAGAACAAAGCGATAGCGGATCCGAGGCTCCGTCATCCTAAGTTCTGTGGTGAAGTACGCAAGTCCCTGTTCCACGCCCACCATCTGCATCTCGCTGTATTCTTCCAGGCCATTTCTCTCGAAACGAAGCAGAACATGTTGAACCGGTGCCGTCTTCAGAAGTCGAAGAGATATCTTCACCATTTCGCCAAGAACAGGCTGGGGATTGGAGACAAAATACTCCGTTCCATCACTGTAGACACTATCCTTCCAATTTAAACTCATCACTGATTCCTCATCCTCTTCCGTAATATTTAGTCATTTCTCGAATCTTGCAGGCCAGCTCATCAGTAGCTGCCCCGGCCTTCATACGCCACTGCCAGTTGCCGGAGGCTGTGCCGGGCCTGTTCATATGGCCCTCTTCACCTACGGCCAGATAATCCTGCATCTGAGCCACAAAGAGCTTGCAAGGAGTGGACATGCCGCCTCGAATCATTTCTAATATCAGCATACCATAG